>JAIRXN010000025.1 GCA_031268245.1 Treponema sp.
GAATAAAAAAGTTACCCCCCCCCCCCCCCCCCATCGTTACACACGTAATTACGGATTTTTGGAACTATTCTTTTCTGAAATCACCTTATTCTCCCTCTCGTTTTTTCGCTTTTTTCTCTCGTACCGTGGCGCATGCGGACGTATGTCTGTGTATATAGATTTTTAAGGAGAAACAGCAAAATGAAAAAAATCTTGATTTTGACGGGCTTAATGGTACTGGGAACATCCCTTGTTTTCGCGCGCGGCAATCAGGCCGGCGGCGGGAAATTGACCGATGTGGGTACACCCAGGGAAGAAACTCTGGTTGTAGACATTCTCAACGGCTACAATGCGGACCCCATGCAGATGAATCCCTACCTTCCCGGTTCGGTTTCCATGGATTCAGGTCTCCATCAACTCATTTTCAGTCATCTCTGGGAAATTGACACCATGAAAGGTGTGCAGTATCCGGAACTGGCCGCGGAAATGCCTCAGGCCGTGGATAATACGATGCAAAAGTTCCGTTTCAAGGTTCGCGAGGGTGTTAAATGGACTGACGGGGTAGATCTTACTGCCGCCGATGTCGAGTTCACCATCAACATGATCCTCAATACCAGGGAACTGGGCTACAACGGTTACCTTGCAAGTCTCGTCAAGAGTTGCAGGGCGGTGGACAGGTACACGGTCGAAATGGAAACGGTAAACCCTGAAGCAAAACTTTCCCAGAAGCTGGGCGTCGTTATCTGGGGGCAGACTCTCCGCATCGTACCCAAGCATATCTGGGAGAAGGAAGATCCCCGGACCTTCAAGAATTCCAACCCGGTAGGCTGCGATTCATATATTCTCAAAGATCGCGACAGGACACAGGGAAGCTGGTTCCTCTATGAAAAACGGAGCGACTGGCAGAACAGCATCTCCGGAAAGATTGCCGGCGAACCCAAGCCCAAATATGTACTCTTCAAATTCTTTGGGAACGAAGAAAAACGGATCATGGCGGCTATCAACAATGATCTGGATATTCTGCAGGATATAACCCCGGAAAGCATGGAGATCCTCCTCCAGCGCAGCAAGACCATACAGGCATGGTACAACGGCTTCCCCTATGCGGATATGAACGATCCCTGTCAGCGCGGAATGTCTTTCAATTGTTTGGTGGCTCCCTATGACAATCCTGAAGTCCGCTGGGCTCTGGCTCTTGCTACCGACATCAAGGCCGTATCCATGGCTACCTTCGGAGGCATGCTCCGGGTTTCCGCCATTCAGGTGCCGCCTATTGATATTCTCCAGACTACCTACCACAAACCCATGGCCAACTGGCTTAAGAATTTCGCCCTCTCTGACGGCTACAAGCCCTTTGACGATAGTTATGCCAGGGAGATCAATGCCATGCTGAAAGCCGAAGGCAAGGAGGGTCTTCCTTCAGGCGCCCAGCAGGAAATTGATGTCTTCGGCGTGGGCTGGTGGAAATACGATGTGGCCCAGGCTGCCAAGATGCTGGAACGGAACGGTTTCAGACGCTCAGGCGGCAGATGGCTGCTCCCCGACGGCAAACCCTGGCAGATCAGCATCCTGGCTCCCGCGGACTTTGAAGTGCAGTCGATGAGGCTTGCCTTTGCGGTAGCCGATTCCTGGAGGAAATTCGGTATTGAAGCCGAGGTAAAGCAGATGGATCAGGCGAGCTTCTGGAACGCCGAATCTACCGGAACCTTTGAAGTTGGTTCCTTCTGGCCTTCCTGCGGACTTCTCCCCGATACCAGCGCCAATATGCAGCAGTGGCATAAGCAGTACATCGTTCCCGTAGGTCAGCTTGCCCCCGGCAATGCGGATCGCTGGGCCAATGATCAGGTCAGTCAGCTTCTCGATGAACTGGCGAACCTTACTTCGGATAATCCCCAGGTAATCCAGAAGATCACCGAAATCAACCAGGAATTCGTAAAAGGCATTCCCTTCCTGCCCATGTTCGGCACCTCCAAGTTCGTACCGGTGAATACCTATTACTGGAAAGGGTTCCAGACCATTGACAATCCCTTTGAAGGGCCATGGTGGTGGTGGTCTCAGTTCAAGTACTATCTGCCTCACTACAGTCCCACCGGGAATAAGTGATCCGCTCTCTTGTAAGAAGACCAGCATAGTGTAATTATTTACTGCGGTATGGCTCACCACCGTGCCGCAGTTTTCAAAAGGGGGCGGAAGGTGAATTTCTTCAAATTCCTGGGTTCCAGACTTTTAACATTCTTCATGGTTGTCTTTATAGGCGTTACAACGGTATTCTTCGTACCCAGATTCATGCCCACAAGCCCGGTAGAGGCGATGATAGGCAAGCTTACCAGCAGGTCTTCTACCATGGATCCTGTAGCGGTAATGACACTGAGGGAATCCCTCAATGAATCTTTCGGTCTTAACGGTTCCCTCTCAAGCCAGTATTTTGGCTTCCTGAAGCGGGTACTCATCACCCGCGATTTTGGGCCTTCCCTCACGGCCTACCCTACCCCGGTAATCGAGATGATTGGCCGGGCCCTGCCCTGGACTTTCGGCCTTCTCCTTACCTCTACGCTTATCGCGTGGTTCTTTGGAAACCTTATAGGCCTTATTGCCGGTTTCCGCAGAAAAACTGTGTATTCAAAGATTCTTGAATCCATCGCCATCGTCTTTTACCCGATTCCCTATTATATTTTTGCATTGGCATTGATAATGCTTTTCTGTTTTGTGTTTCCTGTATTTCCCCTCACGTTTACCATCGTGGGATCTCCTGCAACGCTGAGCTACTGGCAGAATATATTACGGAATGCATTTCTTCCCGGCCTGTCGATCATCCTTACCGGATTCGGCTGGTGGGTTATCAGCATGAAAACAATCTCTACAGGCATCTCCGAAGAAGACTATGTATTCTTTGCCCGGCTCAAGGGCCTGAGTGAAACAAAGGTAATGACCAATTATGTGCTTCCAAACGCTACTCTGCCGCAGATTACCTTTCTGGCCCTGCAGATGGGTACGATTTTTAACGGCGCGTTGATTACCGAAATGCTCTTCGGGTATCCCGGCGTAGGAAGCCTTATCTACTACGGTATCCTCCAGGCGGATTATAATCTTATCATGGGGACAATCACCATCTCTATCATTGCGGTGGCAACGGCAACCCTTATAGTGGATCTACTGTATCCTTTCTTCGATCCGCGGATCCGTTACAAGTAGGGGGCGCCGAATGTTTAAATCCCTTAGATACTGGAACTTCCGTCTCTGGTGCGGTTCTATTATGCTTGTGTTTTTCCTGATCCTCGGCTTTGTTCTTCCCCTCTTCCTGGAAGGAAACGCCGCAGCCTGGAGCACCTTCCCCCGGAATCTGAAGCCTTCCCCGGAACATTTTCTTGGGACTACCAATCTGGGCCAGGACACCTTCTGGCTTCTGACGGCATCAATACACAATTCCTTTATTATCGGTTTTCTGGTTGCCTCCATGGCGACCGTCATCGGGGTGCTGGTAGGGCTCATCGCAGGTTTTGTAGGGGGAGGGGCGGATCGCGTAATTACCCTTCTGGCGGATTCTTTCATTGTCATCCCTTCACTTCCCATACTGATACTGCTTTCTACCCTGCTCAAGGGAAACGCTTCGGTACTCTATGTTTCCATCATACTCATTGTATTTAACTGGCCCTGGCCTGCCCGGCAGGTGCGTTCCATGGCCCTGTCGCTGCGGGAACGGGATTTTATCAGTACAGCCATTTTTTCGGGCCAGTCGCTGCTGGATATTATTGTAAAAGAAGTACTCCCCTTTGTCCGGGACTGGGGCATCGCAAATTTTATCAACACAATCCTTGTTGCCATTGCTACCGAATCGGGCCTTGCGGTAATAGGACTGTCGAGTAACGAAAAGGCGACTCTGGGAACCATGATCTACTGGGCCAACCAGCATCAGGCGATGCTTGCAGGCCGCTGGTGGTGGATAGGTTCCCCGGTTGTTACCACGGCGCTGATCTTCATCAGTCTCTTCTTAACCATGACCGGTTACCAGAACTACAATGCAAAGAGGAGGGGCAAGGATGCTTGAATTGAAACACCTCTCCGCCCGCTACGACACCGTTTCAGGCTATGTCAACGCCGTAGATGATGTGAGTCTTACAATTAAACGGAACGAAATTTTCGGCATTGCAGGAGAATCCGGCTGCGGCAAAAGCACCCTGCTCAAGGTGATGTACGATCTTGTCCAGTTTCCCCTGGAGATTTCCCGGGGAGAAGTAAGTCTGGAAAACCGGGATAAAGACGGCAGTATTACTGTTTACCACAGCGGAGAGATCCATAAAAGCTGGTGGCGTCTTATTTCCTATATACCCCAGGGCGCCATGCATGTAATGAATCCTGTTACCAGGGTACGGAATCAATTTTTCGACACGGTGAGTAAATACCACAAGAAGAGAAGCAAAAAAGAGATGAAAGCCGATATTGTTACGTATCTGCGGGAACTGGAACTGCCTGCCGATGTGCTTGACGCCTATCCGCATCAGCTTTCAGGAGGAATGCGTCAGCGGGCGCTCATTGCACTGGCAACCTTTCTGTCGCCGGAGATTGTGCTGGCCGATGAGCCTACCACGGCGCTGGATGTAGTGGTACAGCGGGGCATATTAACCATGCTTAAACGTACCCAGAAGCGTCTGGGAAATTCCATGGTAATCGTTTCCCACGACATGGGGGTACACTATCAAATTACCGACCGGCTGGGGATCATGTATGCGGGTAAGCTTATCGAAGCCGGGCCGACCATGGATATTTTTGAAAGACCCAGCCATCCCTATGTGCAAATGCTTATCGCTGCCCTGCCCCGCTTGGGAGATTCGAGCCAGAAAGAAGGCATTCCCGGCACTCCTCCGAGTCTCCGGAATCCGCCGCCGGGCTGCCGTTTTGCCGAGCGCTGTCCCGAGGCCGCCGAACGATGCAGGACTGCAGAACCCCCGAACTATCAGGTGGGAAAAGACCATACGGCAAGCTGCCACCTTCTCGATGGAAAGGCGCCGCCGGCTGAACATGAAGGAGGGCAGGCGCATGGGTAATAACCTTGAATTCAAAGAGCTTACCCGGGAATTCCGTATGGGGAGCATGATCTTCGGAAGCAGGATAACTGCGGTGGATCATGTCTCCCTGAAGATTGAATCCGATAAACCCTGGATCATGAGCATTGTAGGGGAATCGGGAAGCGGCAAAACCACTCTTGCACGGATGCTGCTGAGACTGCTGGAACCCAGCAGCGGTGAAATATTCATAGACGATACCCCTCTTTCCGCCTACAGTAAAAATAAAAAACAGTTCTACCGTAAGGTACAGCCGATTTTCCAGAATCCCTTTACCAGTTTCAGCGCCAGAAGGACTGTCGAAAGTTATCTTTTTGAAACAGCAGTCAATCTGGAAGTGGCGAAAAACCGGGCTGAGGCAAAGGATGTTGTCGTCAATGCCCTCCATTCGGTGGGACTGGATTACGAGCAGGTAAAAGGAAAATACACCGCCCAGTTTTCGGGCGGGGAACTGCAGCGGATCTCCGTTGCCAGGGCGCTGATCCCCAAACCCGCGCTGATTCTGGCGGATGAACCGGTAGCCATGATCGATGCTTCCATGCGCATGAACATTGTCAATCTCTTCAAGTCCCTGAAGACCGGTTATAACGTAAGCTTTATCTATATTACTCACGATCTCTCAACCGCCTACTATGTGAGTAACTATATCGCCACGCTTTACCGGGGAAACCTTGTCGAATTCGGAAACGCACAGGAGGTATTGAACAATCCGGCTCATCCCTATACGGAACTGCTCCTTGAGTCGATCCCCAGGGTAGGAAAACTCTGGGACGATGCAAAAGTACTGCCGGATATTGAAAGCAGGGAATACCGGCTGGGAGCCTGCAAACTGGTAAGCCGCTGCCCCTATGCCAAAGAGATCTGCGGGAAAAAGAAACCCGGCATGACAGATCTTTCTCCCGAACACCGGGTGCTCTGTTACAAGTACAACAACTATAACGCAACATAACTATTATGGAGGAACGAATTTTATGAACAACTTTGGACTAATGGCTCTGTCTCAGCTTAAAAGCGGAAAATCCCGCTCCATCTCTGCGGAAAATCCCAGGGGTGAACGCGGCGCCGGCGGCAAGGAAGCTTCCAACCTCGGGCCCGGACGCAAAGGCAGGCCCTGCATCATCCTGCCGCAGGGGAAGGAAACGGCGCTGGCGGAAATTGCAGGCCCCGGACTTATCAACAGTTTCTGGATCACCTGCGCACAAAACGGCGAAAAGGGCTATTACATCCTGAGGGATCTTGTATTCAGAATCTATTGGGATGACGCCGTCTCCCCTTCGGTTGAAGTCCCCCTGGGGGATTTCTTCTGCTGCGGATTTGGCGCCCGGTGCAAGGTAAACTCCCTGCCCATCTCGGTCAATCCCACAGGCGGCATGAATTCCTTCTTTCCAATGCCCTTCCGCAAGAGCGCCAGAATCACTATCGAAAATCAGCATCTTGCCGAAGTACCCGGTTTCTTCTATCAGATTAACTACACACTTGATGAAGTTGATGACAATTCAGCCTATTTCCATGCCCAGTGGCGGCGCGAAAACCTTAGTACCAAAGGCAGGGATTATACGATCCTTGAAGGAGTTTCCGGCAAAGGCCACTATGTGGGAACCTATCTTGCATGGACTGCCTGTGAACGTTTCTGGTGGGGCGAGGGAGAGATGAAGTTTTACCTGGACGGGGACAGTCAGTATCCCACGATCTGCGGTACGGGAACCGAAGACTACTTCGGCGGCGCATGGTGCTTCTACGAAGAAGAAAACGGGCAGCAGAATGAAGTTACCTATTCAGGCCCCTTCCTGGGACACCATTATTTTTCCGGGCTTGAAAGTTCCAAGAGTTTCCTGAATTTCGGCGGAAAGGATCAGTACAAGCTGAATAAAGTCTACGATGTCATGCCGAAACACGGACTCTACCGCTTCCATGTAATGGATCCCATCATGTTTGAAAGGGATATCCGGGTGACTGTTCAGCAGATAGGACACGATCAATACGAACTTTTTGAACGGACAGACGACATCGCTTCTGTGGCCTACTGGTACCAGGATAAGCCCTGCGGGAATTTCCCCAAATTGCCCCTCGCCAGAGAACGCTGGCCCCGTTAAAATCCATGGGTAAAAGCCGCCTGCCTCGAATAATTTTAAGGGATAAAACCGGTAAGCTTCTTTTTGAAAAGAAACTTACCGGCCTTCCCCTGAAGGAAGATGCAATTGTTGCGGGAACAGTCAAATACTACGATGATCCAAACCCCTGCATCATCCGGCGTTCTGCGGTGATGCGGATCTTCTTTGCCGAGCTGTCGGAGATTCTTTTGCCCTATACGGACAGGGAAGCTGTCGCAATAGAAACACTGCCGCCCCGGTTCAACGAACTGACTGATTTCCCTTCCGGGGCGGCAATACTGGAAATACATCAATAATATGGAACCTGTCAAAAAGATAGCCCTGGCGGTTGTACTGATCCCCCTGTTAATATTTCTGGTATTCCTTTTTGCTCAGCCTGTCATCAAATACAGGCCCTGCCTTGAATTCTATGTTTTTGACAGTTGCGGGGGCTGCAATATACAGAATCCCTGCAAACCCTGTACACTCTTTATCAATCTGGACAAGGAACTGCGTCTTCTCCTGGCGGAGAAGGGCTACCGGAACAGGGTAGAGCTTAAATCATACAACATCTATTTTGATAATGACCGGGCCCGTTACCGGGAAAATCTTGCCCGCATCGGCCTTGAGGAGATCCCTTCTCTCCCGGCCGCTGTTTTTGGGAACCGTATCTTTACCGGCATGGAAAGCATTAAACAGGGCCTCGTTCCGGCATTAAAAGAGGAATTCAGCCTTCCCGGCATTGTCTTCAAGGCATTTGGAGCAAAGAACAATGAAAGTTTTGTAACCGGGGCATACGAAGAAGAAACCGTGGTAATGTTTACCCTTCCAACCTGCGAAGACTGCAGAAAAACCACTGCTCTGCTTGAAGGCCTCCGGGGACTCTCCGTTGTCAAGATCGAAACTTCAAGCATGGAAGGACGGAGACTCTATGAACGTTACTGTGAGGCATACGGCGTGCCCCTGGAAGATTATGCGGTACCCCGGCTCTTTGTAAAGAACAGCGTCCTCTTAGGCTACGATGAAACCGGGGAAAGGCTGGAAGCCGCGCTAAACGGCGGAGGAAAAACCCTGAGAATAGAGGCAAAAAAATGAAAATTGCGCCCAGGGCTGCATTGACCTTATTTTTTGCCGTATTTTTTATCGTTCCCCAATATGCCCGGGAGAATGACGCGGAAAAAGCACAGAACGGCAGGGCGGTTTATTTTTATATCACCGGCTGTACTTCCTGCGCCAGAGCCGAAAAACAGCTTGAGATGCTGAAAAATATCAGCATTGTCCGGTATAATATCATCGAAGAAGATTCAAACAGCCTCTTTCTTTCATACTGCGATTACTTCAGGGTGCCGGATAATGACAGGGTTACTCCCATCCTCTTTGCCGGAGAGCGCTACTTTGCCGGAGTTGAGGCAATAGAAAAAGAATTCGGCGTTTTCGCGGAAGCAGGCCCATTCGAAACGGTGATCCTGCAGGCCGGCGAAGGACTTGCCGCCCGCTTCGGCAGCTTCCGTCTTGTGGGCGCTTTTTTTACCGGTTTCCTCAACGGAATAAATCCCTGTTCCCTTTCAATACTGATACTGCTGGCAACACTCCTGGCTGCGCGGCAGTTTAATCTCCTCAAGCTCGGGACGGCATTCTGCCTGGGGAAAGCCCTTGCTTATTTTGCCATAGGCACGGTGTTCTATTCCGTTTTTTCCGGCATGGAAACCGAAAGCTACCGCCTGGCCTACCGCATTGCAATGACCGCCATCTGCCTCTTCTTTATTCTTTTTAATATACGGGATTTTATCGCCGCCCTGAGAGAAGATTACGGCAGCATCAGGCTGCAGCTTCCGGGAAAACTTAAAGGCCTCAATTTTTCCCTGGTAAAAAAAATGGCGGCTGTAAAAAGCTCCTCCCTCCTGGGAGCGGTATGTTTTGCCTGCGGAGTCATTACTTCCATCGGAGAATTCTTTTGTACAGGCCAGATCTATATTGCAACGATCCTTTCCATGGTACACGGAAAGGAAGGATTGCAGACCCGGGCGCTCCTCTTTCTGGGAGTATACAGCATTGCCTTCGTGCTGCCTTTTTTTACCGTAACAGTAATACTGCACAAGGGAGCGGGGGCCTTTGATGTTTCAGACTTTATCCGCCGCCGCCTGCCCTTAATCAAGGGAGCAAACGTCCTGCTCTTTACCGCCATCCTCCTGTGGGTCTGGCTGGGATAAAGACCATGTAAACCGCTCTTACTTGAAGCTGTTCCAAAACCTCAGTTCCAAAACAAGCTCACTTTACCTTGATTATGTAATCCTTTTTCCGGGGTTTTGCCTCGGGCGTTTCTGCGGCATAGCCCAAAAGCACGTGTCCCACTGCCTCATAATCCCCGGAAAGTCCCCATTGTGTTACCAGCTCCCTGCCTTCCGGGAAGGCGAACACTTCTTTGGCCCGGTAGACATAGCAGGAACCTATCCCCAGGGCGGAGGCGGCGTTCAAAAGGTTGCCGATAACGAGGTTACCGTTCTCAATCGGTGTAGGCTTGGTTTTGTCTACAAAGATATTTAGCACCGTGGGGGCGCCGTAGAAGGGCTCTGCCTTGGGATCGCCCAGAACATCGGCGTTAAGTTTTTGGATCTTGTCGATCTGTGTCTTGTTCTGGACCGCCACAATCACCGCTCCCTGGCAGCCCATGCCGGTGGGGGCCCAGGTACCCGCCTCCAGGATGGCGTCCAGTTCTTCATCCTTGATCTGCCCGGGTTTGTAGGAACGTATGCTCCGCCTGTTTTTCAGATCCTCCAATGTACTTTTGCTCATAGTAAATCCCCTTTATAACTAAGTTATAATCAGCATACAGTAAAATACCGGTACAATACAAGCCCCCGGCGGGTTCCGCTGCATTTTGCAGCATTCTTCCTGCTGCACTATTTGAACGCCAGCAGCACCGTCTTGATCTCAAAGCTGTGGAAACCCAGGGAAAGTTCATTTCCCTTAAAGGGAAGTTTTACGGGCCGTCTCTCCAGCATGTCCGCTGTCCAGGCCCCGGCAAGTTCCCGCCGGAAACGTAAAACCGTTTTTTCAACAGCCCCGAGGCTTTCATAGAGTCTGAGAACCAGATCGGGCTTGCCGCCTCCTTCAGCGGAGGAAGGCTCAGGCGACTTGATACATTCGGCAATGACAGAATCCCCGCTGATCGAGAACAGGGAATAGGCGGAAGAAGCCGCCCCGGAATCTCCTCCTGTCTCCACCGCGGCAGGTATGTTGAGTTCGTATGCAGAACGGATGGTGCGGGAACGGGCAAATGAAAGTGCAAAGGGCAGCAGTGAATAGGTAAAACGCTGTTCACCCTGATCTGCTTTTTCGTCGGGCGCGGTGGGAGAACGGAGCAGGGTGATCCGCATGGAAACGCCCGCTTCTTCCGCACTTACATCATGACCATACTTACAGTCGTTGAGCAGTGCAATACCGGCTCCCGCATCTTCAAGACAGATCCATTTATGTGCACAGATCTCAAATTTTGCCCTGTCGTGCGGAAGATTCCTGTGGGTGTTCCGCAGAAGGTGGCCGTACTGCACCTCGCAGCGAACCTGGGGAGCGTCGATGCCGGTGTCAAAGCCGGCCTTAAGGAGTTTCCGCTGTTCATGCCAGTCCACCTTTGTTTCAAAGTCGATACGGCGGCTTTCCGTATAGAAAACCGTATCCTGCAGAAGCGTAGATTTACTGCCGATCTGCCATTTCTGCCTCAGGCGGAAAACGACAGGTCCGTTCGCTGTAACTTCGCTGGAAATCAGGCGGGTTTCTTCGTTAATGTAACGCTTCCAGTCGGAATCAATGTCCCAGGCTTCCCAGACAACCGGTACATCATCGGCGCTGATAAGGCGGTTAAAGAAACCGCCCGGAGCAACATACTCTCTCCCTGTATTCGCATCCGCAAGGCTGGTGATGCGGCCCGATTTATCGAAACGTACTTTGTAAAAAGGCGTTTGAAGCGTTCCCGGTTTATACAGAAAAGCAGGCGTCTTCCCTGCCGGGCCTTTTATGGCAGGAATGTCCCCGGACACACTGAAACTGATCCAGCCTGAAGGCGGAAGCTGCGGTACAAATACTGCCGTCTCTTTCCCGTCAAGATCCCTGTAGTGCTGGACAGG
Source organism: Treponema sp. (assembly GCA_031268245.1). Lineage (GTDB taxonomy): Bacteria > Spirochaetota > Spirochaetia > Treponematales > Breznakiellaceae > JAIRNJ01. Next base: position 11,254 of record JAIRXN010000025.1, read on the forward strand.
GAAGCAGTTGTTTCCGTACAAAGCCGTGGTTTCTTTGGCATCAAGCGTCCCTTCGGGCTGCGGGCATTGGGAAACAAGGGCCTTAACATTCGCGGAAATAGTACCGTGAACAGTTACCGGATCGCTGCGCAGCCAGGAGAGGCTGTTAAAAACAGTGATATTCCCTTTTCCTGCCGCAGCGTTACTGCAGAAGAGTCTGCGTTTTTCCCCGGCGAGACTTTCCAGAATGGCGGCGTTTTTCTCATGGGCCGCCTCGGCCTCAACATAAACCTTGTTAATTGAGGAACCGGGAATGATGTCATGGAACTGGAGGGTTAAAAGACTCTTCCAGCTTTCCAGAAGTTTCCCGTGGGGATAGGGGACGCCTTTTTCCAGGCTTGCGAGGGCGGAGATCCATTCCGCTTCCCGGAGGGCGTATTCATTTTTCCGGTTCCAGCGTTTGGTTTTTGCCTGGGTGGTGTAGGTGCCCCGGTGGAGTTCCAGATAAAGTTCACCCCGCCATTCGGGGAGGCAGGCGGCATTTTTGAAGATTTCCTTCAAAGCGGCGGATACCTTTTTCCACTCTGTCTTTGGAGCCCCCTCAAGGTTGGAAAGCCGCCTTGCCATCTCAAGATCGCTGCGGAGAGTTCCGCCGCCGCCGTCCCCTTCGCCAATGGACTTGACCGCAGCGCTCTGGATCTCCTTGTGCTGCACTTCATGCCAAATCTCTTTAAGGCTCTCCGGGCTCACCCGGCCATTGTAGCCTTCCTTAAAAGAAATAATGTAGTGAGTCTTTACCGCCGTTCCGTCTATGCCCCGCCAGATAAAGGTGTCGTAGGGGAAGCGGGTGGTATCGTTCCAGTTGATCTTGCTGGTAACAAAATATTCAATCCCGCAGCCCTGTAAAATCTGGGGCAGAGCCGCCGCATACCCAAATACATCGGGAAGCCAGAGCGTGTCACTCTCGTAATCCAGAAGGGCTTTGGTAGTTTTCTTGCCGACGAGAAACTGCCGTACCAGAGCCTCACCGCCTGTAAGGTTACAGTCGGCTTCCACCCACATGCCGCCGTTGGGTTCCCAGTTGCCTTTTCTGTAGGCTTCCTTTACCGCTTCAAAGATATCAGGATACTGGATTTTGATCGTTTCAAGCTGCACAGGCTGGGTCTGGATAAAGACAAACTCCGGGTACTCGCGGGAGAGGGCGGCCATGTTCATAAAGGTTCTGGCGGCCTTTCTTTCAGTTTCGGAAATGGTCCAGAGCCACGCATGATCGATGTGGGCATGACCGGTAAGATCTATCATGGGAACCGTGGGGCCGTTCTTTACGGCAAGCAGGGCTTTTAGTTTTTGTGCTGCCGCGGCGGCAAGTTTCTCCAGCAGAGGCCAATCGGGACTGCCGTTCATGCCCATGGAAACGGAACCCCCCGCGCTGAAGGGAATCTCCATGAGGGTCTCGTAGAGCCCCTTCAGGATACGAGCCCGGCGCAGCGAATCTGCATCCAGTGTTTTGGCAAGTTCAAAGAGACAGCGAACGTCATAGTACAGGCCATAGACCGGTTCCACCCGTTCCACGAGCGAGCCGCCGCCGAATGTGTTGGGATAATCGGGAATCTGCCGGCCCAGGGTAAGCATCACCCTCCGGCCTGAATAGGGATGTTCGCCGGGATAGTAGTGGCCTTCATAGGCTTCAAGGCAGAGCGTATGGGTCTTCCCGTCCCGTTCAGCCTTCACTTTTTTATGAAAGGGATTGAAGGCCCCCGCGGGTTTCCCGTCAATGAAAACCAGCGAATCCGCATTGGGGAATACCCGGAGATACAGGGGATAAGCCCCTTTGACCGGCAGAGGGCTCTTGAAGGAAGTTCTGAACCATGCACAGTGCCAGGGCTTTCCGTAGTCTCCGCCCGCGGCTATCTTCTTCCATTTAACTTTATCCTCAGGCGGCCGGCGGAAGGATTCTTCGGTTTCAAAATATTCAAAATCCAGGGGAAAGAGCTCCCGGTAACGCAGCCCTTTGAGAAACTGTAGGTATTGATTGATCCGGTATTCAACTTTTGGAATAAGCATATATACTCCTATAAAAAGCGGACGTTTCGCCGCTTATGTAAAATCGGACATTAACACGAAGTGTTAATGATTGCTCCATGTTTATATAATACAATAAACTTGACAGTAAAGAAATAACAAGTATCCTGGATCTCAAGTATCCTGGATCTATCGAAGAGGTACCGAATGGGACTGCAATTTTACTCACTGGGGGCGGCGGAAGAAGTTACCGGCTCTAAACATGTACTGGAGATTGACGGTAAAAGCTACCTCATCGACTGCGGGGCCTTTCAGGGTGCACGGGCAGAGGCGGATCGCAAAAACCGGGAACTGGGCATCGAGCCTGACCGGATAGAAGCCGCCATTCTCACCCACGGGCATCTGGATCACTGCGGGCTCCTGCCGCTTTTAGCCAAAAAAGGATACAGGAAGAATATCTACACGACTCCCGCAAGCCGGGACATCGCCAGTCTTATCATGATGGATTCGGCCAACATTCAGGCCAGAGATGCCGTATATCTGCGGAAACAGGCTAGCAAACGGGGGGAAAAATTTACCTGGGAACCCCTCTTTAGTGAAAAGGACGCCATCCAGGCTACCGGCCAGATGATAGGCATCTCCTACAACCGGCCCATCTACATAGGCGACGGTATTGAACTTGAATTTTTTGATGCGGGCCACATTCTGGGTTCCGCCATGGCGCTTGTAACGGTAAAAAAAGACGGAAAGGAAGTACGAATACTCTGTTCAGGTGATCTGGGCCGGAAAAACAAGCCCATCATCCGAGATCCCGATTTTAAGATCCCCGCTCCCGATTACATTGTTCTGGAGAGCACCTACGGAGACAGACGCCACGATTCGGGGGACCAGTCCATAGCAAAGCTTGCCGCCGTGGCAAAACGGGCCGTAAAAAACCGGGGCAGGATCCTGATCCCTTCCTTTGCCATTGAACGTACCCAGGAACTGGTGTACTACTTCCATCTCCTGACGGACGAGGGGGAAATACCGGAGATCCCAATCTATGTGGATTCCCCCATGGCTACCAACGCCACGACGATCTTCCAGGTACACCCTGAATGTTACGACGAGGATATAAAGGCGGCCTTCATCAGGCATCACAAGAATCCTTTCGGTTTCAACAGTCTCCATTTTACAACCAGTGTCGATGAATCAAAGGCCCTCAACGATCACGACGGCCCTCTTATCATTATCTCTGCGGACGGCATGTGCGAGGCAGGCCGTATTCAGCATCACCTGATCCACAACATCGAAGATCCCAATACCACTGTTCTTACCGTAGGCTACATGGCGGAAAATACCCTGGGCCGGCGGATCCGTAACCGCGAGGCGGAGGTAAAAATACACGGGCAGTGGTTCAAGCTCCGGGCGGAAGTTGAAGAGATCAACGCATTCAGCGCCCATGCCGACTATGCCGAAGCCGCAGAATGGCTGTCGTCGCTGGATACTTCCAGGCTTAAGAAGATCCTTCTGGTTCACGGCGAATCCAGGGCCCAGGCAGCGTTCACCAAATTCCTTTCCGGCAAAGGCTATGCCAACGAGATTGTAAAGTACGGCAAAACCTACGCATTGAATTAAAATGCCTTTGAAGAATTTTTACCACAAGGCCAAAGAAGTCGAAAAAAAAGGGAAAAACAGTGACGTATCTAACAGGCTTTCATGCTATCGAAGAATGGATTAAGGCGGGGAAACCTGCCGCGAGTCTTCTTGTCGCCAAGGCGGGACCCAGGGCGCGGGAACTGCTTACACTGGCGCAGGCACACAGGATCCGCATAGACCGGACGGGGACTTACGACCTGGATCGTCTTGCGCCGGGACACCGGGGAATAGCGCTGCAGGTTGAAGGCTATGCCGGAGGCGGCAGTTTTTCTGCCGGCACAAGCGTAAAAGATTTTTTAACGGGCCTTGCGGAAGAAGCGGATGCCCTGGTACTCATACTGGACGAGATCACCGATCCCCACAACTACGGAGCGATACTGCGCTGCTGCGATCAGTTTGCCGTAGATCTGGTGATTAGCCGGAAGGCCCGCAGCGCAAAAAATGCGGAAGTGATCGGCAAGACTTCTGCGGGAGCGGCTGCCTGGGTTCCCGCGGCGGAGGAGGCCAATCTCGTGCGGGCCATTGATATGCTCAAGGGGGCAGGTTTCTGGGTTTACGGCGCCGGCATGGAAGGGGAAAGCGCATATAAAAAAGAGCTCAAAGGCAGGGTTGCGATTATTCTGGGAAGCGAGGGGGAAGGTATCTCCCGTCTCCTGCGGGAGCGCTGTGACGCCATGATCGGCATCCCTTCCCTGGGGCGCATTGATTCCCTCAATGTTTCCGTTGCGGCAGGAATCCTGTTGTACGAAGTCCGCCGCCAAAAAAGAAACCCTTCCGGTGATTAGCCGGAAGGGCGCCTTTCCGTGCGTTATCGCATTTTTTCAACGCGGTAACGCTTAGGAGTTTTTCTTCGAAAAAATTTCCTTTGGAAAAACTCCCGGAACGTCTTTCTCCTGTCTTACTGGAGAAGCTGAAGCACTGTCTGACTCCTCTGATTGGCCTGAGCCAGCATTGCAGTCCCTGACTGACTAAGGATCTGGTTTTTGGTATAACCGACCATCTCGTTAGCCATGTTGGTATCCCGAATGCGGGATTCGGAGGCCTGCAGATTTTCAGCCCCGATATCGAGGCCGCGGACCGCATGCTCCAGACGGTTCTGGTAGGCGCCAAGATCAGCACGCTGCTTATTAATTCTCTTGAGCGCTTCATCGAGGGTTCCAATGGCACGGTTGGCACTGTCAGGACTTGACAGTGAAAGAATTGAATCGTCACCGACATTGCGGACCCCGAGGGCCTTGCCAGTCATGGTGCCGATAAATACCCGTTCACGTTGATCCATGTTGGCGCCGATATGGAGCCACATGGAAGCGGTAATCACGTTCTCGCCGATTTCCCGCCCGAACCTTCCGGTCAGAAGATTCATTCCGTTGAACTGAGCATGGGAAGCAATCCGATCTACTTCATCGATCAAGGCGGAAACCTCAACCTGAATGTACATCCGGTCTTCCGCAGAATAAATACCGTTGGAAGACTGCACGGCCAGCTCACGCATACGCTGCATAATGTCTTCGGTTTCCTGGAGATAGCCTTCCGTAGTCTGAATCAACGAAATACCGTTCTGGGCGTTTGTTGACGCCTGATTCAAACCGCGGATCTGGGACCGCATCTTCTCAGAAACAGCGAGTCCCGAAGCATCATCACCGGCGCGGTTGATCCGCAAGCCGCTCGACAGTTTCTCCATATTCTTGTCCAGATAACTCTGGGTGACTTTGAGGGATCTGTCGGCAAACATTGCGCTAAGGTTGTGATTGATAATCATAAAACACTCCTTTGGAGTTTTCAGCGTTCCTGCCCCTTTGGCAGAAATCACCGTAGCATCCATGCTGATGAAAACTGTTACGTTTTCGTTTTTGGAACATCCCCAACGGAGACGCTCCACGGATTTTAATCCGTTGTGCCACTGTTGCCCTCAATCCGTCCGTCCCCGGAAGAATGAGGGGGAACCGTTAAGTTCCACCCCGCCCTGAATCAGGAGGCCCAACGGGCGCATGATCCTGAGCGGTATCATTATAAATATCGGATTTTGAAAATCTATCTTTAGGGTATTTTTTTTATGCTGTATGTACTATAATAATTCCGCACAGAGGAGGCAGAAATGAAAGCGGGCCTTAATGACGGAGTATATCCGCCCATCGTTGCAAATTTTCCCCATATTCTTCACGGAGGAGACTACAACCCCGATCAGTGGTTAAAACAAAAAGATACCATCTGGAAGGAAGACATGCGTCTGGCAAAACTTGCCGGCATCAACAGCCTTTCGGTCGGGATCTTCGCCTGGACTGTCCTGGAAAGCGCCGAAGGCGAGTATCATTTTGAATGGCTTGATGAAGTGATGGACATGCTGGCAAAAAACGGCATCGTCGCCGTGCTGGCTACCCCTTCCGGCGCCCGGCCTGCATGGATGAGTCAACGCTACCCGGAGGTGCTTCGGGTGAGCCGGAAACGCACACGGAATCTCCACGGCGCAAGGCATAACCATTGCCTCTCCTCCCCCGTTTACCGGGAAAAGGTGAGGCTTATCAATACCTGCCTGGCGGAACGCTACAAAGACCATCCCGCTCTGGGAGTATGGCATATTTCCAACGAATACGGCGGAGAATGCCACTGCCCCCTCTGCCAGGAACGTTTCCGGGGATACCTGAAGAAGAAATACGGCAGCATTGAGGCCCTCAACGAGGCCTGGTGGACCAGTTTCTGGAGCCATACCTATACCGACTGGTCACAGGTAGAAAGCCCCAGTCCCATCGGCGAAGAGAGTACCCACGGCCTCAATTTGGACTGGATGCGCTTTACCACCGAGCAGTTCAGGGACTTCTACCTCTGGGAAATCGCCCCCCTGAAACAGTTTACCCCAAAAATCCCCTGCACGACGAACCTCATGGGTACATATCCGGGCATAGACTATTTCCGTCTGGCGGAAGTCCTCGATGTTGCATCCTGGGACTCCTACCCCCAATGGACGGGAACTACGGAGGATATTGCCCTGGGCGTGGAATTTTCCTTCAGGCACGATCTTACCCGCAGCCTTAAAAAGAGACCCTTCATGCTGATGGAATCTTCCCCCTCGGCTACCAACTGGCGGCCTGTAACCAAGCTCCACCGGCCCAATGTACACATGCTCCAGTCCATGCAGGCCCTGGCCCACGGTTCCGACACGGTACAGTACTTCCAGTTCCGCAAGGGCCGGGGTTCTTCGGAGAAGTTCCACGGAGCGGTAGTGGATCACGAGGGAACGGAAAACACGAGAGTCTTTGCCGATGTAAAGGCCGTGGGAGAGCGGCTCAAGGGCCTTGACGGCCTTGTGGGAGCGGCAACACCTTCAAGGGCCGCAATCATCTACGACTGGAATGTCCGCTGGATCCTGGACGATATCAAGGGCCTTCTGCAGGCCAAACATGGCTATGAAAAAACGGTAATCGAACACTACTCCTGTTTCTGGCAGATGGGCATCCCCGTGGATATTATCGATTCGAAACAGAGCCTTGAAGACTATGATCTTGTCGTTGCCCCCATGCTCTACATGCTCCGTGACGGAGTTTCCGAAGCCATTGAGGACTTTGTCAAAAAAGGCGGCGCATTTGTCGCAACATATATTACAGGCTATACCGATGAAAACGATCTCTGTTTTACCGGAGGCTTCCCCGGCCCCCTCAAGGAGATTCTGGGCATCTGGTGCGAAGAGATCGATTCCCTGTATCCCCAGGACAGAAACAGTATCAACTGGAAAAACAAAAAATACGAAGTGCACGATTTCTGCGAACTCATTCATTCAAGAGGCGCAGAAGTACTGGCAAGCTACGGCAGCGATTTCTACGCAGGCCGCCCCGCCCTTACGGTAAACAGTTACGGCAAGGGTAAAGCCTGGTTCATTGCAGCCCGTACCGGGCTTGATTTCCTGCAGGATTTCTACCGTGACAGGGTGAAGGACTGCGGCCTTAAACCCGCCCTGGATACCGCTCTTCCC
>JAIRXN010000156.1 GCA_031268245.1 Treponema sp.
AATACTGGAATACCCCTGTTACCACCTGGACGGCCGGGAACAACTGCGCCACCTGGATAAGCTCCTGGGGATACAAAGACTCAGGATGATCCAATACACCTTTGTGGCAGGTCAGCCCTCCCCGATTGAACAGCTTCCGGCACTGAAAAAAATCCAGGAAAGCGGAAAACTGCTCCTCGTGATCATTGCCCCCGAATACGTAAAGCCCCTGCTGGAAAACCTCTCCGCCCGGGGCCTCTTTATCAATACCGCCTGCGCAAATCCTGATGAGGCGGAGGACATCTTCAAAATCGTTAAGGAATACAGCGAGGACCGGCGGGGTATTAAACCCTTTCGGCACGAATAAAAATTACAGATCTAATTCTGTGATGATATAAACGTTAGGAGGCTCTTATGAAGATACTGAAAATTCTCTCTCTTTCTCTTCTGGTTCTCATGGTTTCGCTGGGAACGGTCTTCGCTGCGGGAGGCAGACAGACGGGGACAGGGAGCGCCGGGGGCGGCGCTTCTCCCGACAAGGACATCCTTCCCCGGAAGGAGACGCTCTACTACTTCAACCAATGGGGACCCATTACCGGGTACAATCCCTACGGTAACAGCAACAATTCCTTTATAGGCGGAGAGGTGGAAGTGGTTTTTGAAACTCTCTTCCTCTACAATATGCTGGACGGGAAGCTCTACCCCCAAATCGGCGATTCCTATACCTGGAACGGCCAAAACATGACGATTGTCCTGAACCGGAATGTCAAATTCAGCGATGGCGCCCCCCTTACTGCGGCAGACGTGGTTAACTCTTATGAACTCCAGAAGACCTACACGACCGGCGCTTCGGGCTACTGGTCCTACCTGGATAGCGTTAGCGCCCAGGACAACTATACGGTGATCCTTAAAGGCAAGGCTTCCAACTTCAACCCAAAATACATGGAGGCTTCCATCAGCGCCCTGCCCATCACCTCCAAGGCCTATTGGGACAAGCAGAACCTCGGCGGTGAAACTTCCGCCCTTCTCCAGTTCGCCGCCTGGGACTGTATAGGCACCGGGCCCTATAAGCCCTATTTCAATGACGAAACCATGCTGATCATCCAGCGGGTGGATACCTATTGGGGCCAGCATTCCTCCCGTTACGGGAAACTTCCGGGGCCCAAGTATATAGCCCAGAATCTCTACAAGGATAACGCAGCAGCAGCCGCGGCGTTCCGGGAGGGCATGATCGACGTGGATCAGCAGTTTATGCCCCAGGTGTGGAGGATGTGGGAAAGCGGGGCCCCAATTGAGACCTATAGTCCCCAGGCGCCCTACTACTTCCCCGGGGTAATCCCCATGATCATCTTTAATACCACCAAACCCGGTTTGGACGATCCCGCGGTACGCCGGGCCATCGCCATGTCCCTGGACTACGATCTTATTGGAACCAACGCCATGAGCGGCTACACCGCCAAGATGGTACCCTCCCTGATGCTCCCCGTTCCCGCTGAACAGGCCCTGACCGATGCAAATGCCCTTAACCCCTATCAGTGGAACGGGGTGGATCTCGCAGGGGCCAACCGGCTCCTGGACGAGGCCGGCTGGGCCCGGGGCGCCGATGGCATCCGCTCCAAGGGGGGCGTAAGGCTTTCTTTCCAGGCAGAATGCCCCTACGGCTGGTCGGACTGGAACGCCTCCCTGGAAGTGGTCGCCCAATCGGCCCGGCAGCTCGGCATGGATATCCAGACCTACTTCCCGGAAGCCAACATCTGGCAGCAGGATAAGGACAACACCACCTTCGACATCCTCATGGACGGCCCCGGCGGCACCGGCGCGGCTTCCCCCTGGACCCGGGCCTACGCCGCCATGGGCTCCATGGATCTTCCCCCGGCAGGAACCCCCAACCGGGTACAGAACTACGGCCGCTGGGTGAACCAGGAAGCCAACCAGATTATCAACCAGCTTGCCTCCGAAACCGATGCGGCAAAGGTCAAGCAACTCTGGACCAGGCTGAACATCATCTACCTCCAGGAGATGCCCACCGCGGGCCTTATGTACCTGCCCGGAGTTTTCCACACCGTGAATACTTCGGTATGGAGCGGCTTCCCCAAGATCAACGACGGCACCAATATTCCGCCCACGATCTGTACCAACGGTTATGGGATAAAAGCCCTCTACAATATCAGGGCGAAGTAAACAACATCTAAATCACGAAAACAACCGGGTTTTGGAGCAAGCTCAAGAACCAGTCCACAGCCCCCTGTGGACTGGTTTGCCGGCCCCGGTTTCATCAGGTGATCCGGTATCATGTATCCTCCCCAAAGAGAAGGAAAGAAATTTCCAGCACCGCATCGGCAAGACGCGGGCCGTAACGGTAAAGGCTGTCCGAATTTACCGCGGCAATACATTCGTTCCTAACGGCAGGAATACTGTTCCAGCCGGGACGGGAGGCAAAGACTGAAATATCTGTTTTCATGTAGGGGTCGTCTCCGGTGAGGATCCAGTCAGGCTGCCTTTCCAGCACCGCTTCCGGGCTAACCTGGGGCCAGCTTTGGGCAAGATCGCCGAAGATGTTTACTCCCCCTGCCTTTTCAATAGCCTCGTTGATAAAAGTCCCTCCCCCTGTGCTCATCATGGGATCCGCGGAAAGCTCCCAATAGACTTTCGGCTTTTTGCCCTCCGGGCTTTTTCCCGCGGCAAGGGCGATTTTGTTTTTCATTTCCTCTGTCACTTTTTCCGCCCCTTCGGCACAGCCTGAAAGCCTTCCTATTGTTTCAATGGCGGCGTAGGCTTCTTCAAAATTACGCGGCTCCACCGCAAAACAGGGGATGGAAAGTTCCTCCAGCATGCTGCGGATACGGGCATGCATGTCACCCGAGAGGAGAACCAGATCCGGCTTAAGCGCAGTAATGGTTTCGACACTCACCGAAACTCCCGAAAAACCGCCGGCCTTGGGCTTTTCAAGGGCCTCCGGGGGATAGTTACAGTATTCGGTAACCGCGGCCACCCTGTCCCCGGCCCCAACGGCAAAGAGGATCTCGGTTACCGCGGGCACAAGGCTTATGATCCGCTCCGCAGGCAGTTTTCCTTCATAGGGTTTTCCTGAAACATCCGTTAGTATGGCTGCTGCCGGCAGTGATTCTGCCGGTACGGATGCTGCGTCCCTTGACCCGGCGTTCCCGCCTGCTCTGGGCCCGCAGGAAAGAAGCGTACAGACGGCAGCGGAGAAAAACAGCGCCCTGTACAAAAATTTGTTTCTGCGGCGCCGGGACCGGTTTAATTTCTGTAGTAATCGATTTTCCATAAACATAATCCTTTGGCCGGCAGTGTTACTCCGGCCCGGCGGCGATCCCCCGATTCAACAAGGGTCTTGAAATCTTTTTCTGAAATATCCTTCTCTTCACAGTCAAGCAGGGTTCCTCCGATTGAACGCACCATCTTCCAGAGAAAGGCGTTTGCGCCGATCTCGAAAATAAGGGCGCCGGCGCTGATAAAAAAACAGGCCTGAAAAATATGGCGTATCCGGGACTTGCTCTGATCCCGGGAGCTTGAAAAAACCGTGCAGTCCCGTTCCCCGAGAAGGAAACGGCAATACGCGTTGAGGAGTGCCGGCCGGGGCTGCCGCCATAACTGCAGCGCATAACGGGCCTCCTGGGGAAGAGCGGGCCTTCCGCAGATGAAGCTGTAACGGTAGGTCCGCATCTTTGCGTCAAAACGCGCATGAAAATCCGGAGAAGCCTCCGAAGCTTCCATGATGCGGAGATCCTGCGGAAGGAGACTGTTCAGAGCCGGTACATAGCGGGACGCTTCCATGTTTTCGACGGGTGAATAAAAGTTGGCAACCTGTCCTGCGGCATGAACCCCCGCATCAGTCCTGCCGGAACCTGTTATCCTGACAGGAACCTTGCAGATCTTCTCCAGGGCCTTTTCCATTTCCCCCTGAACGGTTCTCTTCTCTTTCTGTTTTTCCCATCCTGAAAACCCGGCGCCGTCATAGGCAATCAGAAGTCTGATGTTGCGCATATTGACATATTGCCTATTGATCGCTTTCGCCTAATTCTTTGTTGACGGCATCGTAAATTTCGCGGGCATGTTCCAGGAGGGGGCCCGGCTTGTCCTTTGAGGAACGGCCCATACCGAATATTTTTGCGATGGTTCTGCGGGCGTCTTCCAGTGATGTTTTCCGCTGCTCCGGATTTGTATGGCTCCCGTACTTGTAACTCAGATAAGCGCAAAGATACAGTACCCCTTCGTAACTGTAGTTTTTGTCCGTGTCGGGCCCCATTACCTTGATACCGGAGAGAGTTTCCTTTCCTGACTGCTCGCGGTTTATCGCCTCGTTGTAGGAATACTGCGCTTTTTTGCGGAACAATACTGCCAGCCAGTCGTAATGCTGGCCGGGAAATTTCCTGTCAAGATCATCAAGAAGCCAGGCGGTCCTTAAGGCGGAAATCCCCTGTTTGATGGCAGGGGAAGCATCCTTGTCGTAGAAATCGTAACAGCGGAGGGCCAAATAGTGGGAGGCTGCTCCTTCCGCCAGTCCCCGGTTTTCATGAAAATCGATGCCGGGAAAGATGAGTTCCGTTTCCGCCTTGCGCTTTTCCCCGTCTTCCGTGGCCCTGCTCTTGTTTGCGGCGGGAAGATTTTCAAAATCGGCATCCATGGCGGCAAACCAGCATTCGGGACATACGATAATCTGGTAGGCTAGGGGATACACTTCCCCGTATTTGAGCGAAGGCTCATAGAGCCGGTGCAGTTCATCCGTCAGCTCTCCTGCGATAAGCCTTCCGCTGCCGGAGAGCAGTTCTTCCTTGTGAAAACTCTCTCCGCAGACAGGACACTTATACTCTTTTTTTGAAAGAAAGGATACTTTAAGTTCCCGTTCTTCAGTCACCGGTATCCTCCAAAATTACCATGGCAATGGCATTGCCATGTTCGTGGGTAAGGGAAACATGCACCCTGGAAGCGCCGCTTTCCCGCAGGGCTTTAAGCGCTGTCCCGGATACTTTTATTTCCGGTCTGCCGTTATGCCTGTTAAGCACCATGATATCCTTGAGTACGATGCCGAAAAGCCCCGTCCCGAGCGCCTTACCAAAGGCTTCCTTTGCGGCAAAACGGGCTGCCAGTGAAAACACTTTCCCGGAACCTTTTGACATGACCGATGCGAGTTCATCGGAATGAAAGTACCGCTGCAGGAGTCCCGGCATGTCTACCCAGCGCCGCAAACGGTCTATATGAACCGCATCGATTCCTATACCGACAATCATGGCCTTTCCTAATTATTCCCATCCTGCAGGTCTTGCAGGCGGACACTCACAACTGCGTTCTCCGGTTCCATTCTGACAATCTTAAGACCGGAAACACCGGAAACTACTACAGGAAGCGTATAGTCTCCCTCTGCATTTATGCCGGAACAATCAATACTCATAAAAAGCTGAGAAGGCGTAAAGGCATCGAGAAGGGACTGATCTCCTTCTATCCGCACCGTTCCTGTTTCAGGCTGAATTTCCGCCGTAAAGCGGGAATCCAGATTGGTAAGGGATATGGAAATATTGCCGATGTTCCGTACCGGCACAGGCTTGCGGATATAGGCGCGGAATTCGGTCGTGCCGTTTCCCCGGATCGTGAGAAGCGGATCGCGGTTAAGAATACGGACATCGATGGAAAAATCCTCGTTCCTTCCGTCCAGATCAATAAAGTCGGTATTAAGCTCAGAGAGCGCCCCCACAAGAGCCAGAGGACCGTCCACCACTACCTGAGCGGGAAAGAGGGTATAGGAAACCATCTCGTAGCCCGGAGCAGGGTCCCCCTGGAGACTGGGCATAAGCGGCACATACTTGCTTATTCTCTGATCCAGTTCAAGCGATATTTCCATTGGATCGCAGGAAATCTGCAGGGGTTCTACTTCCAACGCGGTACCTTTCTTGCGAACCTGTACGGTAGCCCGGTAGGAACCGGGACGGGTGTATTTTTTCAGATCGATATAAGCTTCAATGTCATCCTCGAGAATGGGATAGATACTGTTGGCCTCTCCCCGGAGGGTCACCCGGATCATGCGGGCATAGGAACTGGCAGGAAGCAGATTCTGATTCAACTCTACATCCAGGGGAACGGAAAAGAAACGGTCTTCCAGAGTACTCATCCGGTGAAAGACAAAGAGAATCAATGCCAGTACAATTGAGAGGACTTTTACCGGCCAGTTTTCGGCTGAACGGATCAAAAATCCGGAAAGTTTTGGCATCTGTATCACAGGCCGTCCATCCCCCCTCCCGCGGCGGCAATTGCAGCTTCAGGAACAAGGGCGCTGTCTGTTTTCCGCCTTCCCTGATTGAGCAGCTCTTTAAGTTTTTTGGTTACTTCGAGAGGGCTCAGATCGTAGTAAAGCTTGGATTCGTATGCCAGGGAGATGGCTCCGCTTTCCTCGGACACCACCAGTATTACTGCGTCACTCTGTTCCGACATTCCCAGACTTGCCCGGTGGCGGGTGCCGAAACTCTTGCGTATGTCCTGCTGTTCCGAAAGAGGAAGGAAACATCCTGCGGCAACGATTCTGCTGTTCTGTATGATCATTGCGCCGTCGTGAAGAGGAGTGTCGAATTCAAAAACCGTTACAATAAGACTGGAAGAAAGATCGGCATTGAGCCGTGTTCCCGTATCGATGATGTGCCTGATATTGACCTTCCGGGGAAACACCACCAGCATGCCGCGTTTCTGCCGGGAGAGAATCTCCGCGGCGGTTACCACCGCTTCAAGCTGACCGATGCGGGGCTTCTGATCCGGTCTTAAAAAATCCCCCTGCCCGAGGCGGATGATGATCTTCCGCAGTTCCGGCTGAAACACAATGGCCACCGCCACGAAGAGTCCCGGAGCCAGAACGGTAAGTATCCATTTGAGGGTAGTAAGATTGAGCATCGTTGCAATGCCGTAGATCAGGGCAAGCAAACCGGCGCCTTTTATCAACTGCACCGCCTGGGTTTTTGCCATGAGTTCATAGGCTTTGTAGAATAAAAAGGCGAGAATTGCCACATCCAGCACCGGACGGACAAATTCATAGATGGCGGATAGCCGCTGAAACCACTCCACGCCTGGACACCCCTTATACCAGAATAGACAATATTGTCCCTTTTCGCAAGCAGGGTTAAACGGCGGCCAACACCGTTTTGGCAAGGGAAGGGCCGTCCAGACCGTGTGCCTCAAGCAATTCCTGCCGTGTTCCCAGGGTATCAAGGACGGCTTCGACGGCAAGGAACTTGAGTTTTCCGCGGCAGTTCCGATTCCCGGCCAGTGCGGCGGCGTACTCGCCGAAACCGCCCTCCCGGATACCTTCCTCGGCAATAAGAGTCAACTCATGGGAATCAAAGAGGGAAACAAGATAGTCTTCATCCAGAGGTTTTATAAAACGGAGGTTGTAGAGATCCGTTTCAATCCCCTTTCTTTCGAGCCTCTCCGCGGCGTCGATAACTTCCCGGTAAAGCCCGCCTGTGAAGGCGATCAGCACCCTGGCCCCCTGCGCCCGGCGGACAAAGACCCCCCTTCCCGGCTTAAGTTCTTCAGAAAAAGAGGGAATTTCGGGAGGGCAGCAACACTTGGGGTAACGGATCATCACCGGGCCTTCCTGCCGCAGGGCCCAGGCCAGCATGGAGGCAAGTTCCCTTTCCCCCGCGGGAGCAAGGATACTCATACCCGGCGCAGCGCGGAACAGGGCAATATCGTAGAGCCCCTGGTGGGTTTCCCCGTCTTCGGGAACGAAGCCTGAACGATCCAGGGCAAAGATCACCGGCAGATTCTGGAGACATACATCATGGATCACCTGGTCGACGGCCCGCTGGATGAAGCTTGAATAAAACGCCGTAACCGGACGCATGCCCCGTACCGCAAGTCCTGCCGCAAAGCATACTCCATGGGCTTCGGCTATTCCCACATCGAAGAAACGGCCCGGAAAAGCCTCCCTGAACACGGAAAGTCCCGTACCCTTCTCCATGGCGGCGGTAACCGCAACAAGCCTTTCATCATTTTTGCCCAGATCGAGGAGAGCTCTGCTGAAGGCTTCGGTGAATAAAGGACGGCCTTCCCCATTTTTCCTCTCGCCCTGGGGAGAAGGCACATCAGGAAGCCCCTCCGAAGGGGAGAAGGCCCCCACCCCGTGCCAGAGACCCGGGTCCTGTTCCGCCCGGCGGTAGCCCTTGCCTTTCCGGGTAATCACATGAATCACCACCGGCCGCCCGAGCTTGCGCACGTCTTCAAACACATCGGTAAGGTACTGGATATTGTGACCGTCTATGGGCCCGGCATACTCAAAACCCAGATCCACAAAGAAGTTGTCGGTATAGAAAACCGCCTTTACCGCCCGTTTGAGCCGGACAACCCAGTCGAAGAGGGTTCCCCCGATATAGGGGATCTTTTTAACGGCGGAATCGAAAGTACGGCGGAAAAGCTGATACTTTGCCTTCATGGAGAGACGGCTCAGATACTTTGAAAGCCCGCCTACATTGGGGCTGATCGACATCTTGTTGTCGTTGAGCACCACCACCAGGGGAAGCCCCAGTTGACCCGCATGGGAGAGAGCCTCGTAAGAGAGGCCGCCGGTAAGCGCGCCGTCCCCGATAACCGCCACCGCATTTCCCCGGCCTCCCTTGAGCCTCTCGGCGGCCAAAAGCCCCAGAGCGGCGGAAATTGAGGTGGAAGCGTGACCCGTATCAAATGCGTCGTGGACACTTTCGGCCCGTTTTGGAAAACCGGATATACCGCCCCGCTTGCGGAGACCCGCAAAAACTTCATAACGACCGGTGAGGAGTTTATGGGCATAACATTGATGCCCCACATCCCAGACGATCTTGTCTTCCGGTGAAGAAAAAACCCGGTGCAGGGCAATACTGAGTTCCACCACCCCCAGATTGGAGGCCAAATGCCCTCCGGTCTTGCTTACCGTTGAGACGATTTCAGCCCGGATTTCCTCAGCCAAGAGTTCCAATTCGCCAAAAGACAGACTTTTTATGTCCTGGGGATTCCGAATCCGCGGCAGCAGGGACGCTTTTTCTTTCATTATAATAACAGATAGAGGAGGGCCTATTTGTTCTTGTGTCTGTTCTTCCGCAGCTTTTTCTTACGCTTGTGGGTCGCAATCTTGCGCAATTTGCGTTTTCTTCCGCAGGGCACTTCGGCGTCTCCTTATTGTTAATTTGCTTATAGAAGTATGATACCTGGAGAAAAAAAGGTCAAGTACCCTATCCTATGTTTCAGCAATTTTACTTTTAGCCATGGATAATCACGAACCACTCGAACAAGACGTATTCCGGCTTGACGGCGGTGATTATGTCTGGAAAATGAGCTTGTTTCGCACGAACCTCACGGACTTGTGCTTTGATAGTATCGATTTTACCTCTATAATCAGCATAGTTTGAATGAAATAAGAGCCAAGAATTATGAAAGCGGAGGGAAAAATGAAGGGCGCTCTGTTCCGTTCGTGTCTGTTCGTGCCGTTCGTGGCGAATTTCTTCAGTAAAAGTAAAACCGCTGCCTATGTTTCCTTCCGGTCTGCGGGGATAGAAAGTAAATGCCGGCGCCCGTGCGCCGGCTCTGTTTGTCTTGCTCTTTGCTGTGTGTTATGCTATACTAAGCTGTCTTATACATAATATAAGGAGTTTTGCTATGGAGAAAGCATTTTCCCGTTTGTCCCTTCTTTTTTAAATAACCGGCCAACCCCCCCCCCCCCCCCCCCCAGCGGTTTTCGCCCTCTAAAAGACCGTTAAGCCTTTTCCTCCTCATATTCCTTGCGGCCCTGTTCTGCGCGGCCTGTGAAGTCCCGGCCGGTCTCCAGGACAACACCGGGGCCGCCGATATCCAGGGCGATACCGGCGACACGAACGAAGACAAAGAGGACAACGATGAGGATGACATCAGCCGCGCTATCGCGGAAGCTCTGGCCGGCAAAACCGGGGGCGGTCCCTGGACCGTGAGCGTAAGCGGCGTGAATCTGGACAGTGACGGCGCGGTCAGGGACCTCATCCACGGCATCGTTGCGGGCATTACGGACGGCGCGGACATAATCCTCGACCTGTCCGGCTGTACGGGTAACGCATTGGGCAGTGTCTTTTTCATCCCCGCCGAGGAAAAAGAGCGGATTACCGGAATTACCCTGCCGGCCTCGATTACGACAATAGGCTCCAGCGCCTTCTCCGACTTTACCCGCCTTACCAGCGTAAGCGCCCCGGCGGCCACAGGCATCAGCGGGAGTGCCTTCTCCGGCTGCACCGCCCTTGCCGCGGTAAGCTTCCCGGCGGCCACAACCATCGGCGATTTCACCTTCTCCGGCTGCACATCCCTCGCCACGGTAAGCCTTGACGCGGCGGAAACCATCGGCAGGTACGCCTTCCAGGGCTGTACATCCCTCGACACGGTAAGCCTCCCGGCAGCGACATACATCGGTGTTAGCGCCTTCTCCGGCTGCACCGCCCTCGACACGGTAAGCCTTGACGCGGCGGAAACCATCGACCTTCGCGTCTTCTACGGCTGCACCGCCCTCGCCGCGGTAAGCCTTGAGGCGGCGGAAACTTTCAGCATTTACGTCTTCGAGGGCTGCACATCCCTCGCCGATCTTACGCTGGGGAACACGCCGCCTACCTTTTCATCTACAGAGGCAAGTGGTATATTCAAAGACACGGTCGGCGGAGACGTGGATACCATCATCATCCACGTGCCCGACACGAGCGCGTACATCAGCGCAATCTGGCCGGGGGTGGGAACGCCGACAACTAATTATAATTCTATCTACGGCGCCAACAGCAAAAAGGTGCTCATCACCAACTAAAAGGAAGAAGAATATGGATCCATTGACACTTATTACCACCTTTGCGGGCCTTGCCGGAACAGCCGCCCGCTGGATACGCGACGCCGCCGTAACCGACGACGGCTTTATCAGGGCCTACTACCTGGAAGTTTCCCGGAACATCGAAATCCTCAAGGCTATCGACATCGCCGCCCTCAAGGACACCGACATCAACGCTCCCCAGTTCCGAAGCCTCATCGGCGCTCTGGAAACCGGCGTCGGCGCGTCTCTTCTCTGTACCGGTAATGAAAAACGCAAAAAGATCCTCACATTCCTCAAGGCGGGGCTGGAAATCCAGCCTCCCGCCACCGGCCTTCCCCTGGAGCAGGACGACGAAAGCGGCCAGGCCGTCCCGGCGCTTACCCTCCGGGTGAATGTACTCCAGGCGGTGTGGTTCACCGTCCATAAAATTGAACTGCTCAAGGCCCTTTCCGCCATGGACGGCCCCTTTAACCACGGCTTCCGCCTCAACGTCCGTGTCGCCAATATCCAGGAACGCTTTGTCCGGATACGCGGGAAACTGGGCGAAACCGGCGCCATGAGGGAACTGCGCTAAGGAAAAACCGGCAAAGGCCGGAAAATAATAGGGTAACGCCGATTAACGTCATTTAATCGGCGTTACCCTAAAGTGAACGCAAAGGCGTCCTGCGCCTCTTTAGCCCTGCTGTCACCCTGCACATTGATCGCCAAAAAGTCTATACTATAAAAAATGGAAGCGGCTGCGCAGGCGGGAAACAGTAAATTCCTTAAAATGACTACTAAACCGGTTGGAAAACTGGTGATAAGTCTGGCTGTCCCCAGCATCATGATCATGCTGATATCCGGGCTCTACAACATGGCGGATACCTACTTTGTGGGAAGTCTGGGAACCAGCGCCGTGGGAGCGGTGGGTATCGCGTTCCCTCTCATGGCCGTCATCCAGGCTCTGGGTTTCTTCTTTGGGCAGGGTTCGGGAAACTATATTTCCCGTGAACTGGGGGCCCAGAGGGTTAAAAACGCTTCGAAGATGGCTGCCACGGGGCTTTTCAGCGGCATCATCTTTATGGTTTTTGTCTCCGCAGGCGGGCTCTTTTTTCTTTCTCCCCTCTGCCGGGCTCTTGGCGCCACGGATACTATTCTCCCCTATGCGGAACAGTACATCTTCTTCATCCTTATCGGGGGGCCTGTCATGGTGGGTTCCCTGGTGATTAACCAGCAGCTCCGTTTCCAGGGCAGCGCCTTCTATGCGATGATCGGCATGACGTCAGGGGCCGTCATCAATATTTTTCTCGATCCGCTGCTGATCTACGGTTTTGATATGGGGGTGAGGGGGGCCGCCCTTGCCACGATTATCAGCCAGAGTATTGCCTTTGTAATCCTTTTAATCGGCTGCAGATTCAAGGACAACATCAGAATCCATCTGAAAAACTTTTCTCCCAGTCTTGCCAATTACCGGGACATCTTCAAGGGCGGTATCCCTGCCCTGCTCCGCCAGTCTCTCATGAGTATTGCGACGATTATCATCAACCACTTTGCCGGGGTCTGGGGGGATGAGGCTATTGCCGCCATTTCCATTACCAACAGGGTCTGCATGTTTGCAGCCTCGGCCATGCTGGGCTTTGGCCAGGGTTTTCAGCCGGTATGCGGTTTTAACTACGGGGCAAAACGTTACGACAGGGTAAAGAAGGCGTTCTGGTTCTCTGTGCGGCTGGCGGCCGGCGCGCTTATTGTCATTGCCGTTGCCCTGGCTGTTTTTGCGCCGCAGATCATCGCTCTGTTCCGCAGGGACGATCCTGAGGTTATACGCATAGGGACACTGTCCCTGCGGCTCCAGTGCATCAGCATTCCTCTTTCCGCATGGGTTGTGATAAACAACATGATGACTCAAACCATCGGTAAATCTTTTGAGGCGAGTATTTTGGCCGTGAGCCGCCAGGGGCTCTTTCTTATCCCGGCGCTTTTTATTCTGACTCCCCTGCTGGGGCTTATGGGCCTGCAGTTCTGTATGCCGGTGGCAGATATTCTGTCGTTTTTCCTCGCCATACCCATTTCCGTAAAGATTCTGCGGGAGATGAAGTAGAGTTTTTAAGCGGATGTTGTTCAATAACTGAAGTTATTGAACAACTCTATTACTCCGGTACGAATATGTTTTTCCAGTTCCCGGCGCAGTGTTTCCGCCGCTTCTTCTTCATTGCCTGCTTCCACCCAGACTGTTTCATGTAAAGAGGAGAAGTAGGTGATCTGCCGTTTGGCATAGCGGCGGCTGTTTTGGGCGACAAGGGCCTCTATGGCGGAAAGATTCTGTGCGTTTCCGGCCTGTATCCGCAAAAAATGCCGGAGAACTGTACCGTTTTCCTTTTCTTCCGTAAAAAATTCCCGGTAGCCTATGGCCCGCAGGCCCGGATCGGCGGGGCTGAAGCCTGCATTGAAGAGGGCCTCTACTTCGGCGGGAAGACCTCTGCCGAACATCTCTCTGGTACGGGCGTCGATGCGGCGGTACAGATCCTCCCTCTCCCGTCTGAGGCCCGCTATAAAAAAGTCGAACTTCCTTTCCGCCCTGTTTTGCCTGAAGGAACTCAGGGGCCGGCCTGTCAGCCGGAAGACCTCCAATGCCCTGGTGAGGCGGTAGGTATCGTTACGGTGAATCCGGGCGGCGCTTTCCGCGTCCAGAGCGGCCAGTTCCTCCATGAGAGAAGCCGCCCCCTTTTGGGCAAGATCGGCCTTCACTGCCGCGCGGATGCGGGAATCCGAAGGAGGGGATTCGGGGAGGCCCCGGATAAAGTTTTTCAGGTAAAAGCCGGTTCCCCCGGAAACTACCGGAAGCTTCCCCCGGCGGTAAATGTCCCGGCAGGCTTCGCCGGCCAGACGCACAAAGTCCCCGGCATTGAACTGCTCGGAAGGTTCCCGTATGTCAATAAGGTGATGGGGCAGCGCCGCCCGTTCCGCCGCCGAAGGCTTGGCCGTTCCGATGTCCATACCCCGGTAGACCTGCATCGAATCCGCGGAAACCACTTCCGCGGGGCAGAGGGAAGCCGGGCCTGTAAAAAGACGGTATAGAATACCGGTTTTCCCCGATGCGGTAGGCCCAAAAAGGACAAAAACAGGGAACACGGGCCCTACGCTTCCGGTATGCGCAAAGCGCCGGTCAGCCTATTCTTCAAGCCGGAATTCTACTTCCGTGGTAAAAACCTGCCGGGCGGCGAGGGAGACAACCTTGCCGTCGTTCTCCTCAATTTCCGGGTCTTTCAACATGGAAAGCTGATAAGAGCGGCGGGAAGCGGCGGAGGTAATCTCGTACATATTTTCGTTATATTCAATAAGTTCTTCCAGGGGGAATATCATAATACAAAAAATACAATTATTTTAAAAAAAAGTAAAGGGGAAGGGATTGAGATACGGCTCTGTACACCTTTCCAGAACTCCCATTTCCTACTATTATAACAGTGGAGGCTGTTCCAAAACTTCAGCTTTTGGAATGGCTTCCTTGGAGGTATTTTATGCCTGTATTCAGCCCCCCAAAAGGGGCAAAGTGGCTTTCACCGGCCGTAGTCGGAATCGCATTCGCCGTGATTGTGGTGATTATTTTCCTGGCAACCAGCATCTATTTTGTTGACCAGACCGAGGAGGCTGTTGTTACCAGATTCGGGAAGTACCTCGACACCGGGGGCCCCGGCCCTCACATCAAACTTCCCTTCGGTATAGACAAGAACTACAATGTAAATGTCAAAACCGTACAGACCGAACAGTTCGGTTTCCGCACGCTTTCAAGCGGCATTCAGTCTACCTATTCCGGAGACATCAGCGAAGCTACCATGCTCACCGGGGATCTCAACATCATTGATGTTGAATGGATCATCCAGTACCGCATCATAGACCCCAAGGCCTGGGTTTTCAATGTTCAGGAGAGATCCCGGACTATCCGGGATGTGAGCCGCTCGGTAATCAACATGCTGGTAGGCGACAGGCCGATCATGGACATCATGGGCTCCGAGCGGAGCTCCATCGAGGCGGCGGGCACGGATCTTATGAATGAAACTTTCCGGGGTTATCGCCTTGGGATCAATGTCATTGCCGTAAAGCTCCAGAACATCGATCCGCCTTCCGGGGTGCAGGAAGCTTTTGACGATGTGAACAAGGCGGAGCAGGACATGAACCGGCTGATCAACGAAGGCCAGCAGGCCTACAATGCCGAGATTCCCCGGGCGCGGGGCGAGCGGGAGCGGCTCATTCAGGAAGCCCAGGGTTACGGTACCGAGCGGGTGAACAGGGCCAGGGGAGATGTGGCGCGTTTCCTCTCGGTGTACGAAGAGTACCGCCGGGCTCCGGAAGTTACCCGGCAGCGTCTCTACTATGAGATGGTTGAAGATGTCTTTGCCGGTGAGGAAAAAACAATACTCATCGACAGAAATTTTGAAAATTTCCTGCCTCTGCAGGATCTGGGTTCAGGAAGGGCTTCGGGCGGAATTTCCGGGGGAGAGCGTTAATATGAAAAATATTGTCAGCACCATTGTTGTTTTGGCCGTCATCCTTATCGGCCTGCTCATCGCAAACCCCTTCTATATCATTGATGAAGGCGAACAGGCCGTTATCGTTCAGATGGGCCGCCTTACCGATGTTATCACCGACGCCGGTTTCCATGTAAAGCTGCCCTTCATCGACGATGTGGTACGCTATCCCAAACGTATTCTTGCCTGGGACGGGGAAGCCAAGAGTATGCCCACACGGGAGAAACAGTATATCTGGGTTGATGTTACTGCCCGCTGGCGGATCTCCGATCCGAAAAAATTCTATGAATCGATCACTACAATCGACGGGGCCTATTCAAAGCTTGCCGAAGTTATTGATTCGGAAGTCCGTACCGTTGTTGCGGAAAACTACCTCCGGGAAACAGTCCGCAATTCCAACCTGATCCTCGAAAAGCCCAGTACCGCGGACAGTCTGGGCATAGGCGACAGTATTGATATGGAACAGATCCCCACCCTCATTCAGAGTGAGGGGAGCAAGGAACCTGTCGCCAGGGGAAGACGGCAGTTGGCGGAAGAGATTCTCCTCCGTTCCAGGCGCATGGTTCCCGAATACGGCATAGAACTCATCGATGTGGTGACCCGGCAGATCCGCTACAGTGACGAACTGACACAGTCCGTATATGCCAGGATGATCAAGGAACGTAATCAGATAGCCCAGGCTTTCCGATCCGAAGGCGAAGGAAAAAAGGCCGAATGGATGGGCCGCATGGATAACGAGCGCCGTTCAATACTTTCCGACGCGTATGAGAAGGCCGAAACGATCCGGGGAACCGCCGACGCCGAGGCCACGAGGATCTATGCGGAAGCCTACAACCAGGATCGCTCTTTCTTTGACTTCTGGCGGGCGCTTGAATCCTACAGGACAACCATGCCGAAGTTTGACAAGACGCTGTCCACGGACATGGATTATTTCCGCTATCTTTATTCACCAAGATAATGAACGTTCATATTTTTACATTTGAGGCGGAAGGCAAAAAAGTTCTGGGCTTTGATACGGGCCTTGATGCCCAGGGCTTCGCGCAGGCAAAGCTTGCCCAGTTTATTACCGAGCAGGGTTTTATCCTCTATCCTGAAGGCAGGAAAGAAATCTGGAAACCTGCCGCGGTGATCGAGATGGATTCCCCCGCGGCTCCCGGAGAGGGAAAGCGCATGATCATCCGGGGGCCGGTCTTTGAGGGAGAAAGGTTTGACAGTATCCTTGAGGATAACCGGCGCAGGGAGGATGCGCTGGATGCCCTGCGTTTCTGGATACGAGCCCGCCTGAAGGATGAAGCTGTTCCGGCCTGGCCGGCCGCGGTGATTGTGCAGGCTTCAGGCGCCATTCTCTTCCCCCCGAATTTCCTCTGTACCCGCTGTCTCCAGGCCGAAGGGAGTGAAGCCCTCTTTTCCGGGAGGGACGCTTATGTCAATCCGGCGCTGGGCGGAGGAGAAGCGGCGGTCTTTTCCGCAGCGGTCATGCTCTACCGCATCTTTGCGGGAAAGCTGCCCTGGGATTTGACTTCCGCCAAGCCGGGGGATATGCTGCATCAGGACATGAACGAAGGGGTATTCCTCCCTGCCCGTCTTGCCGCCCCCGGACTGGACGAAAAGCTGGCCGCCCTTATCGACAGGGCGCTTTTCCCGGGCAAGGGCGGAAAACGCACCGATCTTGGCGAATTTGCCGCTGTTCTTGAAGGCCCTGCCTCATCCTTTGTCAAAACCCTGGGCGAAAGTGAATTTAACGCACTTGAAGAAGAAAGAAAGAAACTGCAGAAACGCAAGACAGCATCGGTGCAGAGCCGCCGCTTTGTGATCCGGAATTCCACGATCATTGCCGTGATCGCCGTTGTTGTGCTTGTCGCCGGATTGATAGCCCGCAGCATTGTTGCAGGCCAGAAAGACAGGCCCACTACCAAGGACATGAGAGCGGAAGAAGTTGTGTCGGCTTACTATAACAGTTTTAATACTCTGGATCACATGATGATGGAAGCCTGTGTCATAGAAAGGGCCGGAAAGGAAGACATCAACATGGTGACCAACTTTTTTGTAATGAGTAAGGTACGCCAGGCCTATGAAATGGGACAGTTGACCATGCTCTCCGCTCCCGAGTGGGAGGCCCAGGGCTCCCCTGCCCTCCCCGTCCCTGTGTTCGGCATCACAGACCTCTCCATCGAATTGAATGGTGGAGACGAAAGCCGGGAACTAGTCAACTATGAAACCCGCTACAGAATCTACTATCCCGGCGGCACGGAAGAAACAGCCTCCGCGGGGGAACTTATGGCGGCAGGAGAAACGCCTGTGATGATCCCCCAGGTTTTCAGTATCCGTGACGAAGTAACGCTGATCAAATACAAGGACGCCTGGCGCATCTCGGAAATAAACCGCCGGCAGGATTAGGGCCTAAAGATTTCCCTTCTGCCACAGCTCGATAAGGTAGCGGGACACCGAACCATAGCCGGGAAGCGGCGGGAGATTATCCCGGTTAAACCAGCGGGCGTCTTCAATCTCGATGCCGTCGGGCCGTATACTGCCGCCCGCATGACGGCACGTAAAACCCAGCATGAGTGAATTGGGAAAGGGCCAGGGCTGGCTCGTTATATAACGTATATCCCGTACCTCAATTCCCACCTCTTCCAGAATCTCTCTGGTTACAGTGTCTTCAAGACTCTCTCCGGCCTCGTTAAAGCCGGCAATAAGACTGTACATGCCCTGTGAAAATTTTTTGTTGTGGGCAAGCAGAGCCTCGTCCCTATCGTTGATGATGATCGTGATCACCGCCGGGGAGATCCGGGGGTATTCCCGTCTGCCGCAGACAGGGCAGAGCCGGGCGAATTCATCGGGAGCATCGGTATTCTTTTCGCCGCAGCATCCGCAAAAACGGGAATCCATCCGCCACTGGGCGGCGTGGTAAGCCCGGAGCATACAGCCGGAAAGACCGCTGCCTGAATACTGGGTCTTTTCCCCGCAAAGCGCCGAGAGAACATGACGCACAGGAACAGCCTGCCAGCCTGAGGGCAGGGGCTGCGAAACGGGAACGGAGGCGGCAAAGATCGCTGCGGAACTGTTAAGCGCCGGAATTTCAAAAATATCCAGATCTGAGCGGGCATCGGCAAAGGAAGCTTCCAGAAGTTCCCGCCCGAGACCCCGGAAATGATCCTCCCAGTCACCGGGAGGAAGTATCATGGCAGATCCCTGGAAAAGAAAGATCCTGCCCGGATCAACATCACACACGGTAAACCTCCGTAAAAATAATACCTCTTAATGAAAGGCCGTTCAATAGACTGCCTCTAAGACTGAAATTTCGCAAGAACTCTGTTGGTATAACGCAAACCTGTCTTAAATCTCTGGGTATTGAATTTTGATAGATAAAAACACCGTCTTTATACACTAGAGTTGTTCAATAACTTCAGTTATTGAACAACATCCGCTTAAAAACGCGATTTTGCAAGGCTAAAGCATGGCTTTAGCCTGAAAAATCGCAAGACTTGTTCAGTAACCAACCGGG
>JAIRXN010000209.1 GCA_031268245.1 Treponema sp.
AAAAAAAATTCGAGGAACACGGCTGTACCTTCCATCTGGGCTGCAAGGTGATGAATACCCGGGGCGACGGCAAGGGCAACATCACGGGCCTTGAACTTGACAACGGAAAGCTGATCCCCTGCGACCTTGTGATCGTGGCGGTAGGAGTGCGTCCTGCCACAGCCTTCCTTGAAGGTTCAGGCCTTGCCGTTGAAAGGGCCGTCGTAGTAAACGACAAGCTTGAAACCAACATGCCCGGTATCTATGCCGCAGGAGATGTGGCGGGCCTCTCCGGTATCTGGCCCAATGCCCAGAAGCAGGGAGAGATCGCCGCCAAAAACATTTCAGGCTGGGACATTCTCTACGAAGATCGTTACGCCATGAAGAATACCGTCAACTTCTTCGGCCTCGTATCCCTCTCCGTCGGCTCCATGAAAATTGAGGACGGGGATGAGGTCCTCAAGCTGGAAGACCGCAATGTCTACAAACGTCTGGTTCTCCATGACGGAGTACCGGTAGGAGTGATCCTCCAGGGGGACATTGCCAACTCCGGCTTCTGGCAGCACCTGATCAAAAACAAGATCCGTATCGACAAGCTGGGAAAATCCCCCTGGAAGATAAGCTATGCGGACTTCTACGACACGGAGACCAACGGAGAGTACAGGTACAAGGTTTAAGAATTAAGAACCCATGTTACAGAAACATGAATTAACCAGGGAATTTACCGGGATGCCAGAAACCCGGCAATGGCCTTTCCCGCCCTGCCCCGGTGACTGACGGCGTTCTTTTCATCTTCCGAAAGTTCTGCAACCGTTCTGCCGCAAGAGGGGATGTAGAGGATGGGATCGTAGCCAAAGCCTCCCGAGCCCCGGCCTGAGCCGATGGTATCCACAAGCTCTCCTTCAAACGTTTCCTGAGCAATAAAGAAACGCTCTTCCGAATAGTAAAGAACCATGGCGCAGACAAAGTGCGCCTTGCGGTTTTGTTTTTCCGGGGGCAGGGATTCAAGACATGCGGCAAGTTCCTCCAGCAGCAATGCGTTGCGTTCCGCCGCTTCCGGCTTCCTGCCGTCCTGGGCCCCATAGCGGGCCGAGAAGATACCGGGTCTTCCCTCAAGGGCCTCCACACAGAGACCTGAATCATCGGCAAGTACCGGTTCGCCGTCCCGGAAAGAGGACGGCTGTTTTTCCTTCAGGAGCCGGTACAGGGAACGGGCCTTGATGAGCGCGTTTTCCATAAAGCTGGAGCCGGTTTCCGGCGGATCAAAATTGTCTATCCCGGCATCCGCAGGAACCTTGATGACAGTATCTCTGCCGCCTCCCTTTGTGCGGAATATGGCTTCCAGTTCCAGTTTCTTGTGGGTATTCCCCGATGCAAGCCAGATATTCATGGGTTACAGTGCCTTTTCAATGTTGCCGCCACGGCTCCGGGCCCTGCCATGAACTCTTCAAAGAAAGTCTCCGTCTTTTTTCCGAGCCCTGCCTCGTAGAGATTCACCGCAAAAAAACGTTTATCCTCCAGTATGGGACGGATTCTTGAAGCAAAGGGCCCTTTCTGTCCGGGCTTGAGGCCCTCCAGCCTGTGCGAAAGTTCATCAAGGCAGGGATCGGGACTGGGGTTAAACATGTTTCCCTCGTCATCAATCCCCAGAAGGTAACGGAGCCATGCCGCCAGAACCAGGGGAATGCCCGTCAGCGTCTCCGTATCCATTTTCTTTGCCCCGTATGCCTTGATCGTTTCCCCGAAACGGATGGGGATCTTCTGGGAAGAATCCGCCGCAATCCGCTGAGGCGTATCGGGAATAAAGGGATTTGGAAGACGGCGTTCCACAACTTCGTCAATAAATGTTCCGGGAGAAATGATGCCCGGATCGTTTGCCGCAGGAAGCCCTTCATCATAGCCTATCTTTTTGATGAGCCGCACCAGATCCGGGTTTTTCATTTCATCGCTTATCCGTTTATAACCCAAAAGACAGCCGAAGACGGCAAGGGCGGTATGGAGGGGGTTAAGGCAGGTACATACCTTCATTTTTTCAACTTTGTCAACAGTATCTCTGCTGCAGAAGTATACTCCCGCTTCTTCAAGAGGAGGCCGCCCCGCAGGAAAACTGTCTTCGATCACCAGGTACCCGGTTTCTTCGGCATTGACAAAGGGGGAGGCAAGACTTCCCCTTGCGGTAAGGGAAGGAACGGTATCTTCAAGCCCTGCTTCCTGCAGCATGACGCGAACGCCTTCATCCGCACGGGGAGTAATCTTGTCGATCATTGTCCAGGGAAACGAAACATTCCGGGGATCCTGTATCCACCGGAGGAAACCCTTTTCAAAAACCTCCGCCCGGTTTTCCAGACCCGAGAGGAGCCTGTCTCCGTTGTGAGAACAGTTATCCATGCTGACCATGGCTATGGAGAAGGCGCCCGCCCTGTAACGTTCATGCAGCAGTTCCGCTGCCAGGGACATATAGGGGACCGAGGAGTAGGTTTTTTCGGTAATGGTAAAACTTGCCATCTTAAGGCTGGGGGAACGGAAAATCTCCTTCATCCGTTCCAGGTGTTCCCGCCTGTCGAGCCGCAGAGCTTCTGCAACGGAGGCGATTACCCGTTTTTCGATACTACCATCCGCCTTCAGGGTAACCGCAACAGAAAGATTGTCATGGGCGTCATACACCCTGTCGATCATGTCGCCATCGTAACCTGCGGCAACAGTGATACCGGTCTTCATGAGTCCTGAATCCAGAAGTTTCTGGGCCAAGACGGCGGGAAAAGCCCGGAATAAATTCCCTCCGCCAAAATGCACCCATTGAGGAGCGGATCGGGAAATCCGGATCATCTCTTCCCTGTCAAAGCGGGGCAGTATGAATCCCGCCTTTTCCCATGCGCTGCTGTTTTTTAGTTCACAAGCATTCAGATGCATGACGATTAAAAATTTTTTCCCTCCCGGTCAGGCCCCGATCTCAGTAACCCCGCAGGGACGGATCGACATAACGAAGACTGCCTTTTTGTTCTCCTTGTTCGGCATGGAACGGTTTATCCACTCTTCATACGCGGAAACCTCTTCTTCGGGGAGGAATGCCTGTATAACGCCCGCAAAGCCGCCTCCGTGAACCCGGCAGGCAGCCCTGGGGCCCTGGGGCCCGGTATCAAGACCTCTCTTGTGGATGAAGATCTCCGTTAGGGCAAGACCGATGGAAACACCCTGTTCGACGGGGTGGCCGGAGGGAACATAAATGTTCTGCAGCCATTTCCACGACGAATTCCCCGATTCGGTGATATGCTTAAGGAATAGGGGAAAATTGTTTGATTTGAGCGCTGCGATTTCCTCATCTACACGGCTGTTTTCCCCTTCAAAGTGGAAGGCCCGCAGTACCGCCCGGTCGCCGCAGGCGGCGCGGATTTCGGGGAGTTTTCCGGCAATTTCTTCGACGCCGATGCCCCGGAGCACCTCCCTGCCGAAAAACCGGGCCACCTGCTTCATCTCCGAAGGGATCGCCGAGTATTCGTCGGAAAGATTGGCGTGGTTTCCCCCTGTGTTTACCAGTATGACACGGTACTTTTTTGCCGCAAAATCAAAGGGAATTTTCTCCACCACCGGGGAGGAGGGATCCTCAAAATCCATGGCAACAAGACCGCCCGCCGCACAGGCCATCTGATCCAGGAGCCCCGACGCCTTGCCCCAATAGACATTCTCCGCAAACTGGCCTGCGGCGGCCATCTTCTCTATGGGGATCTTTCCGTCATTGTAGAACCGGTTGAGAATATACGCTATGATCATTTCAAAGGAGGCGGAGGAACTTACTCCCGATGCGGGGATCACATGGCTTGTGAAGGAAGCTGAAAAGCCGCCGGTTTCGAAACCGTTTTTTTTGAAGCCTGCGCAGATCCCCCGGATCAGCGCCCTGGAGCCTTTCTGCGGCCCCACATGATTCCCGTTCCCCAGATCCGAGAGATCT
The DNA here is from genome assembly GCA_031268245.1 of Treponema sp. Classification (GTDB taxonomy): domain Bacteria; phylum Spirochaetota; class Spirochaetia; order Treponematales; family Breznakiellaceae; genus JAIRNJ01. The sequence continues at coordinate 3,926 of JAIRXN010000209.1, forward strand.
ACTTCGTAATCCTCGTTATAGGTAGAATCGTTGACATGAATTTTGTTGTCTGCAGAAGGGGCCGCCGCTCCTATACAGTCAAGCTGAATGCTGGCCGCAAGAACCGTGCCGTGGTTGTGATCCGTGTGGTTGCCGCCAATCTCGCTCCGGCCGGGTGAACTAAAGAGCCGCACTCCCTCCGGGCTGCCGAAACGTTTTGTAAAACCGTCGAGAAGATCGCAATACCGTTTTTTCTGCGTCTCATAGACAGTAACACTGTCGCCGTAAAGCTCTCCAAAGAGTTTTTTGATTTTTTCGCTTTCCAGCATTTTTACTAATTCGGCAGCATTCATGGTATCCGCCTCAATTCTTGTAGATTTCCCAGCTGGTTCCAATTAAAGTTTCCAGGCTTGAGTATTGGGCCTTCCAGCCCAGGGTTTCCAGAGCATAGGCTGCGCCGGCAGTAAGTTTTGCCGGATCGCCGGGTCTTCTCTCCGTGATCTTTACGGGGATGGGTTTTCCCGTTACCTTGCGTGCGCATTCTATTACTTCCAGCACCGAAGAACCGGTTTCGCTTCCCAGGTTGACAATAAGGCTTTTACCCTTGCCCGATATGTAATCCAGCGCGGCCGCATGGGCGATTGCCAAATCGGAAACATGGATATAGTCCCGGATGCAGGTACCGTCGGGGGTAGGGTAGTCCTTCCCAAAAACCTGTACCTCCTTGCGGATCCCCGCGGCAGCTTCCATGATGATGGGAATAAGGTTTGCGGGGTTCAGTTCTTTTCCCTTGATGCGGCCTTTTACATCATAGCCTGCCGCATTGAAATAACGGAGACTGGCAAAATGTATGCCTTTTAGTTTTCCGTACCATTCAAGAAAGAGTTCTATTTCCCGTTTGGTAAAACCATAGTAGTTCTCGGGTTTCGTGGGGTGTTTTTCATCAATGGGAAGATACTCGGGTTCTCCATAGACGGCGGCGCTGGAAGAAAACACAAAATTCTTTATCCCGGTTTCGCAGGCCGCATTGAGGATATTAACAGTACCATTGATGTTCCGCAGCGAATACTTTTCCGGGTTTATCATTGATTCCCCCGCCGCCTTGCATGCGGCCAACAGTATCAGTGCATCGTAACCCTCTTTCATGGCCCTGACCAATTGGGTATAGTCCATGATATCCCCGTGGACAAAGGCCGCCTCGTGGAAAAGGTTTTCCCGCAGCCCGGAAGAAAGGTTGTCGAATACCGTTACCTTGTGCCCCCTGTCCAGAAGCTCCCGTGTAACATGGCTCCCTATATAGCCCGCCCCGCCTATCGCTAAAATTTTCACCTCTGCCTCCTTGTTTATGCCGTATCAGCTCCAGAGTTTTTCAGGATACACAGCCGCCGCAGTAAGTTCCGCAATGCGTTTCCGGGCCGTTTCCCGGTCTTCCCTGTAGGTGACGCCGAACCACTCGCTGTCCGCCTCAAGGCTTTTTATGTTCAGTTTTCCTGTCTTTACAAGCCAGTCCGCCCAGAGAGGAACGTAGCATTCGCTTTTCAGTTCCCCGCCTTCACGTTTCAGGAAATCTTCAAAATAGGAATGAAGACCGGGGAAGACTGAATCGGGGAAACCCCAGAAGTTCATGGAGGCCGGAGCATCCGGAGCAAGGGGCCGTTTCTTCCCGTCATTCTCCGTATTGAAGATCCGCCCGTCCTGTTTTTCGATTAATTTGAGTTCTTCAACCTGCTCAAGGCGGCCGTTTTTTATCACGCAAATTCCCCTGGTAACGGTACCGCGCGGACTCAGCGTCTGTTCCAGCCTGAAAGGAACAATAGCTCCCTCCTGCGGGGAGGACCTGAGGAATTTTCCCAATACCGCATAGGCCTCCCGGCCGTAAAAGTCATCGGCATTCACCACGGCAAAAGGCGCGTCTATGCACTTTTCCGCGCAGAGCAGGGCATGAGATGTTCCCCACGGTTTACTACGGCCGTTCTTTTTCGCTTCGGCAAGAATCTCTGCGGGAATAAGGCTGTCCAATTCCTGAAAAGCCAGGGCATAATCAACCTTTCCTTCCATCCGGGAAAGCACCACTTCCCTGAAATCCGCCTCTATGTCATGACGGATAATGAACACCACTTTGGCGAAACCTGAGCGGAGGGCATCATACACCGAATAGTCCAGGAGCACTTCTCCTGTCTTGCCAATCCGGTCAATCTGTTTGAGTCCGCCGTAGCGGCTCCCCATCCCGGCTGCCATTACCACCAGAATCGGTTCTTTCATTCCTGATCTCCTTGTCTCCCGCGGCCCCGGAGGGACGCATCTATCTTTATATAATGGACTAAATACCATCATATTGTAAATGCACACTGCGTATGCACACTGCAATAGCCTTTTCAGCAGGAACCGCGGTAGTTTATTCTTGCGGGAAGCCGGAAGGACTCGTAAGGCAGATCCCTTTCCCGAAAACGCGCAAGCAGCCTTTCGGCGGCCAGCGCCCCCATACTTTCCCCCGGCTGCACTACCGATGTAAGCGGAGGACTCACCATGGACATCCACAGGTCATCATCAAAGGTAATCAGAGCCAGATCTTCCGGCATGCGGAGCCCCGCATCATTCACACGGCTCACCGCTCCGACAGCAGCAAAACTGTTACCGCAGATGAGAGCTTCTATATTTTTTTCCAGAAGTTCTCCGGTGATCCGGTATGCCTCTCCGTGCCGGAGGGAGGCCCTGGTATAGCTGGCGCCGGGAACCGCCTGTACCAGCGAAGGATCAAGACACAAGCCCGCCGTTTTGAAAGCCTCTTCAAAACCTTCAATCCGTTCCCGTATCGTAGAGTCTATGCTTTCCTCACCGTAATGGTAGGTAACAAAGGCGATCTTTTTATGTCCCTTTTTAATCAGACTCTCCGCAGCCTCAAAACCGGCCTTCCTGTTGTCCAGAAGAACACAGTCCGCTTCATAGTTTTCGGGCCGCCGATCCACAAAAACAAGGGGGAAATTTTCGCCCGGCATGTCCTTGAGAAAGTCGTAACCCGTAATGGTCGGTGCAATGATGATGCCGTCCACACCCCGGAACAGCAGGGATTCGATATTCTGTATCTCTCTCTGTTTTGAATCCTTGGAATCCATGATAAAAAGCTGGTAGCCGGGGGAAAGCTCCATCCCGTCCAGGGTTTTCTCGATTCCCGCGGCCATATCGGTATAGAAGAAGCAGTCGAGGTTTGAAACCACATAGCCTATCAGCCGGGATTCCCCGGAACGGAGATTGCGGGCAACGGGATTGGCCCGGTACCTGAGTTCCCTGACAGCCTTTTCCACCCGTGTAATAGTCCCGCTTGAAACAAAACGTGTTTTGTTGAGTACATGGGACACTGTCGCAATAGAAACCCCCGCGGCGGCGGCTACATCCTTTACCGTGGGCAGCCTGCGTAAGGAAGCCGGCTGTAGTTGAACCCCTTGCGCGGCATCTAAAGAGCCTCCGGCAGCTTGTGTAGGCGTCCCTTTTGGTTCCATGAATTTCAGGATAGCACAGCGGGGAAAGCATTGTCAAACGTTTACGTAAACGTTTTCATTCCTTTACCGCGCCCAGCATGATACCGGAAATAAAGTAGCGCTGCAAAAAGGGGTACACCACGAGCATAGGTATCATGGCGATGAAAACCTTTGCCGCGTTAAGGGATTTATTGGAGAGTTTGAAGAGATTCTCTATCATGTCCTTGGACAGGGTTGAAGCCTGAATGTTGACCACCAGTTGCTGTATATAGGTCTGGAGGGGATAGCGGCTTTCGTTGGTGGTGAGCACCAGGCCCTGAAAGAATTCGTTCCAGTGATACACGCCGGTAAAAAGCACAATCGTTGCAATGACCGGAATTGAACAGGGCACCACCACCATGAAGAGGATCTTCCATGGCCCGGCGCCGTCCACAACCGCGGCTTCTTCAAGATCCTTTGGGATCGCCCGGAAAAAATTTACCATCAGGATCAGATTAAAAACAGGAAGGCTGCCGCCCAGCACAAGCGCCCAAATCGAATCAATAAGACCGTAGTTTTTTACCGTAATGTACCAGGGAATCGTGCCGCCGTTAAAGAGCATGCAGAAAATGACGACCCACATCATGGCACTCCTGGGCCTGAAATCCCGCTTGGGTTTTGAAAGGGGATAGGCCATGGTAACGAGGGCGGCGATGGTTACCGCGGTTCCCAGGGCCGTTCTTTGAATTGAAATCCAGAAGGAATTGAAAAACATGATGTCTTTCATAATCTCCCTGTAGGAGATAAGCGTAAAGCCTATGGGATAGAATGTTACAAGTCCTGCGTTTGCGGCGGACTTGTCGGAAATGGAGAGGCAAAGGGCATACCAGAGAGGATAGAGGCAGGAAAACCCAAGCAATCCCATTACAACAATATTTATAACATTGAATATGCGTTCACCCGCGGATCTGGTTTGAATCATACGCCCCCCAGCCTAAAAAACCTTGTAATCGGCAAACTTGTAGGCCATAAGCCAGGAACTCACAATAAGCACAAAGCTTACCGCAGACTTCAACAGTCCGGCCGCAGTGGCAAGGGAAAATTGAAGATTGATCAGCCCCATGCGGTATACCCATGTATCTATAATGTCGCCCGAGGAATACACCAAGGGATTGTAGAGATTGTAGATCTGATCGAAACCGGCGTTGAGCACATTGCCCAGTCCCAGGACGCCGAGCACGACAATGGTACTGCTGATCCCAGGCAGGGTGACATGCCAGGTGGAACGCAGCCTCCCTGCGCCGTCGATTGCGGCGGCCTCGTAGAGATTGGGATTTATTCCGGTAAGGGCGGCAAGGAAGATGACGGCGTTGTAACCGAACTCTTTCCATACCTCCGTGCCGATTACAAGCTGCCGGAATATGGATGCATCGGTCATCCATACCTTTGGTTCGGCGCCGAACAGGGCGGTTATGGTGTTTATCACCCCGCGGTAACCGAATATATTCAACACCACGCTTGCCAGAATTACCCAGGAAATAAAATGAGGAAGGTAGACAATGGTCTGAATAAATTTTTTGTATACACGAATACGTACCTCGTTAAGGAGGAGGGCAAAGGCCAGGGGGAAGAACAGGTTGAGAATCATCTTTCCCACCGCAATGATCAGCGTATTGATGATAACCTGCTTTGAATCCCCCAGCATGAAGAGGTATTCAAAATTTGCAAAACCTGTCCACCGGGATCTGAAGAAACCAAGACTCGGGTTAAAGTCCTGGAAAGCCATCACGATCCCGTACATGGGAACGATGCTGAACAGGAAGAGCCAGAGAAAACCCGGCAGGGTCATGAGTCCGTAATGGAACTGAAGCGCCGTCCTTCTTTTCATGGGCCGCCGTCCTCCCTATGAGGGGCTATTTCTTCAGGAACTGGGCCGCAAGATCATCCAGAACACCCTGGCCTCCCTGCGCCTTCCAGTCCGAAACAAATCTATCAAAACTGCTGATGTCGGCCTGCCCGGTGATAATCTTCATCATCACTTCGGATTCCATCTTCCAGAGGTTGGGCCAGCGCTGTTCCAGGAGATCCGTCATGCTGTAGGTAACGCTGTACACTTCCTTGTCGAGCTTCCCGCTCCCATAGGGCCGGTTGCCCACCAGGATGGCATAGGATCGGTTAAAGTCACCGGCGTTTGCCATGCTGAAATCTTCGACATTCAGATCCCTATTGGGGGAGTAACCGGGGATGACGCCCCTGATCAGTTGGGCGTCATGGTACATGAGCTTGTAGATGGACATGGGGTTGTTGTAGTCCTCAGGCTTTGTCTGGCCTTTGAGAACTTTGGTCAGTTCGTTGTACTCATATTCGCACTCGTCCGCGGCTGCGGCAACGGTTCGCAGGGGGTACCAGCTGATGGCAACAGAGGTGTCAAAGGTCGCTTCATCCCGAACCAGGGCGTTATACATGATGATGATCGCCGCAGCCACATCGGGGGAAGCCTTTTTGCTGATAAGGCAGGCTTCCGTGCCGGGGGCCTTCATGTGGGCATTCCATTTCCCATCGCTGGAATACACAGGATAGGCCTGCCAGTTCGCCTTGGGATTGTTCTTGAAGGAATCCCCGTTCCCGTAACCCAGAGCCCACCAGGGGCCGAAACGTATGCCGGCCTGATTTGCGTTTACAGGCTCGCCGGAATTGTCGCGGCTGCCCAGTTCGGGATCGAGAAGCCCTTCCTTGTACCACCGTGCAAGACGCTGGAGCGGTTCCTTCATTTTGGGATCGAGAGAACCGTAGGAAACCGTTCCGTTTCCGTTGTCCAGGAAGTAGCCGGGATAGGTATCATATGCGGCAAAAACCGGATCGAGACCGTTACCGAGATTCGAAGACTCAATAAAGTTACAGTAGAGCTTCGTGTTCTTGTCCGGGCCGACAATCGGAATCGTTGCGTTTCCCGCAGGTTTCCTCTCCTTGAATACCCGCGCCGCATTTTCTATGTCGTCAAGGGTCTTGGGAACGGGAAGGCCGTACTGATCCAGCCACTGTTTCTGGACATTGAGAATGTGTACGCCGTCAGTGGTAACGGTGATGTTGGGGAGGGCGATCATCCTCCCGTTATAGGATACCATTTCCATGGCGCGGCCCTTGGTCGTTTCTATAATCCCCTTTACCTGGGAAGAAGCGTACTGCTGGAACAGGTTGGTAATATCATAGAGCATGTCCGATTTGGCGGCCTTGAGCATATAGGTGTGGGATCGTATATTGAGGCCGTCGGGCAGGGTATTGCTGGCTATACAGAGGGAGACTTTCTGATTGAAATCGTTCCCTTCAGCGGCCGACCAGTCAACAATGACATTGATATTGTAAGTATCCCTAAGATAGCGGGTATACTGGTTGTTTTGCACAGTATCTCCCGGAGGAAGGGTAGTATCGATGGGACTGACACTCATCCCGATATGGACATCCACCGGTTTGGTGAATTTGCTGAAGGCCAGAGCGTCCCCCGTAAGTCCCGGAGGCGATAATGTAGGGCTTCCTCCTCCTCCCGGGCTTTGCTGTCTACCGCCTGCAAAAAGGGCGCCGCCTGCAATAAGCAGGACAAGGATACCGGCACATACTTTTCTCATAAAAAATCTCCTTACTTTGAATTTAGCGGAAAAACCGGACCCGGCCGGTTTTCCGGGAACTCCTTCCGAAGCCGTGTACGGTTTTGGAACAAGAGCGAATATATTATCTATTCTATTCTGAATTTGCCAATAGTCAATCAAATTAAAATACTTGATACGGAATTTTTTCTGAAGAATTTTTTCTTGACATCCCGGTAAAACGCTGTTATCATTATGAAACGTTTACGTAAACGTTTTACCAACAGGAGGCAGTATGGCAAACCTTAATAATTCAACCGGAACAATGAAAGGAGTGGTGCTTCCCGGTAACAGCACCGTCGAATTCAGGGATTATCCCATTCCCGAGCCGGGGCACGGACAGGTACTGGTACGGACAAAGAGTTCCACGATCTGCGGCAGCGATATCCGGGCTATCTACCGGGAGCATGTAGGCAAGGGGCCTGAGGGGTATCAGGGGAAGATAGCCGGTCATGAGCCCTGCGGTCAAATTGAGAAAACCGGCCCCGGCTGCAGGCGTTTCAAGAAAGGCGACCGGGTAATCATATACCATATTTCGGGCTGCGGGGTCTGTCATGACTGCCGTATGGGTTACATGATCAGTTGTAGCAGCGAGTACCGGGCGGCCTACGGCTGGCAGCGGGACGGCGGTATGGCTCCCTATATCCTGGCCGATGAAAAGGATCTGGTGTTCCTGCCCGATGAACTAAGCTACACCGACGGGGCCCAGGTAGCCTGCGGTTTCGGTACCGTGTATGAGGCCCTGGAGAAGATAGGTATCTCCGGTAATGACGCAGTCCTTGTTACAGGTCTGGGACCTGTGGGGCTTGCAACGCTTATGCTGGCCCGGGCAATGGGCGCCCAGAAACTTATCGGCGTGGAAGTAAACGAAGAGAGGATCGGGCTGGCAAAGAAACTCGGCCTTGTGGATGAGGCATTTGTTCCCGGCCCCGATACGGTGGAGAAGATCAAGGCTCTTACCGGGGGCAACGGTGTGGAAAAGGCGGTTGATGCCAGCGCCAATGATGGGGCCAGGGCTCTGGCCATACGGGCTGCCCGGCAGTGGGGGAAAATAGCCCTTGTGGGGGAGGGGAGCACGGTCAGCTTCAACCCCAGCCCGGATATCATTCATCCGCAGAAAACGATTATCGGTTCCTGGGTAACCAGTATCTGGCGCATGGAAGACCTGGTGGAACGTCTTGTCCGCTGGAACATTCACCCGGAGATCCTCGTAACTCACCGTTTCCCTCTGGAAAAAGCCGGCGAAGCCTATTCACTCATGGCAAGCGGCAAATGCGGTAAGGTTGCCGTCTGTTTCGATGAGGAGTTAAAATAGGGTTTCTTTAAGAAGACCGGGTTTGTTTGATAAAGCTCCATTGACAACCACTCAATTGCCTTCCTATACTGAATTCCAGGGGTAAAGATACAGGATGCCGGAACAGCTTCAACTCACATTTGTAAAATTTGTCAAAGATTCTTATATTGTGGTTGAAGGCAAGCAAAATAACGGCCGTTTCTTTATCATCAGGCAGGGTAAGGTCCGGATCGCTAAAGAAATGGAAGTTGTAGAAGAGGAGGGGGGCAACACTCTGGGCCCCGGGGACTTCTTCGGTGTCATTTCCACCATGTCCAACCATAACCACATCGAAACCGCCAAGGCGCTTACCGACGTGGTTCTTATATCGGTGCAAAAAGACCAGTATCCCCAGCTTATTCAGCGCAATACCCCCGTTGCGATGAAGATAATCCTCCAGTTCAGCAAGCGTTTACGCTTTCTTGATGAGGCTTTGACGCGTTTAACCCTCAAGAACAATGCAGCAACCGATGCCTCCCATCTTTTTGCAGTGGGGGAATACTATGCCAGACAGGGTCAGTACAATCAGGCTTACTATGCCTACCGTCAGTATATCAAATATAACCCTTCAGGCCCCCATGTGATGACTGCCAGGGAAAAGATGCAGAAGATTGCCCCTTATGCGGTCAAGACTTCCCAGCTTAACTTCCGCCCGGATGTTTTTAACAGGGTCTATCCTAAAGACTGTATGCTTTTCTGCGAAGGAGAGAGTGGGGAAGAACTCTATATCATTCAGAAAGGGGCTATAAAACTTGCCAAGATTGTGAATAACAACGAAGTGCTTCTTGCGGTCCTCAAGACCGGGGATATTTTTGGTGAAATGGCCCTGCTGGAATCCAAGCCCAGGGCCGCCAGTGCGGTAGCCTACGAGGATTGCCAGGTGCTGGCGGTAAACCGGGCCAACTTTGAACGGATGATCAGTACCCAGCCCCAGATCATTGCCCGGCTTACCACGCTTCTTTCGGAACGGATCTGGCTTATCTATAAGCAGTTGGCAAATACACTTCTTTCCGATCCCGAAGGACGCATGTGGGATGCACTGCAGATGCAGCTTGAAAAGAACAGGATCTCCATTGACCAGAACCAGATCCATACCTTCGATTTCGGGCCCAAAGAACTGGTCGGTATGGTAGGGCTTCCCCAGGGAGAAGGGGCGCTGGTTCTCCGAAAGATGATGGAAGGCTCCAAGGTTCAGATAGTCCAGGACAAGATCTATGTATCCGATATACGGGAGATCCTCAAACAGGTTGAATATTTCCGTAAGATGCAGCACATCGAAAAATCCCGCCGCGAGGGCATGTTGCGGAATTAATCCTAAGGCAACGCTGATTAAATGACGCTAATCATCGTTCCCCTATTCTCAGGCTGTGTTTCCGGCGGCTTACACATGAAAAATAGCGGAGCTATGCCGATAATTATATAGAGTCTATCTATATATAGGGTTGAGAGCGGAGGTGAATGGTTGAGGGTGAAGGTTGTTTTGCTGGGCTTATTGATTTTTGCCGGTTTTTGCGAGGCTCAGGAGACTGCGGTTTCCCCGGAGAGTACGGCGGCCGCGGCAGAAGAAGCCGGAACGGAAATAGAATCCGGGGGAACGCTTCCCCGCGAATTCCATGAGATTGGGCTGGGGATAAATCTTGAGGATCTCAAGTCTGTCCTTGAAAAGAACGGGCTCTTTGATTTCCGCGGGGACAGGGATGTGTCTTACCTGCCCTCCAAAACGGAAAACCTTGTGGAGACCTCGGGCCGTTCTTTTGTGCGCCGGGCTTTTTTCCTTCTCCGGGAAGACGCTCTCTTTATCATGGGCTATATGCTGAACACAGCCCTTGTCGATCACTATTCAATTTATACTACCTTTGTGAAAAAATACGGAGAGCCTGTTTCCTTGAATCCTCGTGAGGCAGTATGGGAAAATGAAGATACCCGCGTGTCCATTGAACGGCCTCTTACGGTCAAGTATATCGACAAGAAGATTTTTAATAGTATAATTGGAGAATCAAAACTTTCGGGAGCCATGGAATTGGAACTCCGCCGGGAATTTCTGGATGACTTTTAGAAATGCCCTCTCTTTGCAAGTCTTGCTTTTCCTTCTGTTTCTTCCTCTTTCGTGCGGCGCCCGTTCCGCGCCGCTGAAGCTGGAAATAAAAAAGGCGAATCAAACAAGGGTGGCTGTCTCTGCCGAAAAGGCCGAAACCGGTGAGGAACGCGCCAGGGGCCTCATGTACCGCCGTTCTCTGGATGACGGCAAGGGCATGCTCTTCATTTTTGAGGAGGACGAGATTCTCTCCTTCTGGATGAAGAATACCCTTATTCCCCTGTCCATAGCCTTTATCGCGGCCGACGGCAGGATCCTGGAGATCCATGACATGGAACCGGAAGACCTTTCCACGATACGTTCCGGCTATCCCTGCCGTTATGCGCTGGAAGTTCCCCGGGGCTGGTTCCGCCGGGCGGGGATTGCTCCCGGCGATGTTGTCTTCTTTAATGAATAAAGGTATAATATAAGGGAGGCGGTTATTGTTTCGAGGTTTTTCTCAACGGGTACAACGTATTCTTGCCGTTGGCGCACAGGAAGAGGCGCGGCGTTTCAGTTCCTCGGAACTGCTTCCGGAACATATCATCGTTGCGATTCTGCGGGAAAAGGTTGGAACCGCCTGTAAGGCTTTAAGTTTCCTCAAGATAGATCTTGAAAAATTCAGGCAGTCTCTTGAGCTGAGTATCCCCCGGATTAGCACAGTCCTGCTTTCCCCGGATGCGCCTCCCGCAAAGCGGACTAAGCTGTTGCTGGATACCGCCGCACGGGAAGCCCGCAATTCGGGGAATGAATATCTGGGAACCGAACATCTTCTCTATGCGGCAATTCAGGAAAACAACTCCCCGGCGCAGCTCTATCTGGGTCAGCATTCGGTGGATCTTAACATGCTCCGTCTTGTAATCCAGTCTCCGCATAACCGTAATCAGCGGGCCGAATATGCAGGCGCCGAAGTATATCCCTGGTATCTCAGGCAGGAAGGGGAGCATAAGGGTTCCTGGTCACGGGTAAAACCCGCTTCCTATCCGGTTCTTACCCCCGCTCTGGATGAATTTTCACGGGATCTTACCGCCGCAGCCCGTGCGGGAAAGCTCGATCCGGTGGTAGGCAGAGAGAAGGAAATCAACCGGGCTTTGCGGATACTGGCCCGCCGGACAAAGAATAATCCCATCCTTGTGGGGGAGCCGGGTGTAGGGAAAACCGCCATTGTAGAAGGCATTGCCCGGATTCTTATTTCCGAAACGGCGGGAGAACTGCTTACCGGCCGCCGTATCCTTGCCCTGGATATGGGCGCCATCGTGGCGGGCACCAAGTATCGCGGAGAATTTGAAGAGAGGATGAGGAAGATTATCCGGGAAATCTCCCAGGCGGGTAATGTTATTCTCTTCCTTGATGAGATCCATACGATTATTGGGGCGGGCAGCGCCGAAGGCACCATAGACGCTTCCAACATGCTCAAGCCCGGCCTTTCACGGGGGGAGATTCACTGTATCGGCGCTACCACTCCGGCGGAGTACCGCAAGTATTTTGAAAAAGATGCAGCCCTGGAACGGCGTTTTCAGCCCATTCCCGTGGAAGAACCGGGATCGGAAGATACGCTGGAGATTCTCAAAGGTCTGCAGAAAAAGTACGAGGATCACCACCGGGTGCGCTATACCGGCGATGCCCTTGCCGCCGCGGTAAACCTTGCCGCCCGTTACCTTCCAAACCGCTACATGCCCGACAAGGCTATCGACATGCTTGATGAGGCGGGCGCCATGCGGAAGCTGGAAAAGAGAAGCGATCCCCCGGACATTGCCGTCCTTACAGCGGAAATAGAGAGCGTCATCGCCGCAAAGGACAGGCTCGTCAGCTCCCAGGATTATGAGAAAGCGGCTGAACTGCGGGATAAGCTCCGGGAACTCCGGAGCAGGCTGGAATCGTTCCGCACGGCCTGGGAACGGGCCGGCAGCGAATCTCCTGTCATGGTGGAAGAACCGGATATCCGGCGTGTGGTGGCGGAGGCTACGGGCATTCCCCTTGAACATATTGAAGAAGAACAGTCCCGGCGGCTTCTCAACATGGAAGAGGAACTGCACAGGAACCTTATCGGCCAGGATGAAGCGGTGGGCCGTATAGCACAGGCGATACGGCGTTCGCGGGCAGGGATCTCTTCCCCAAAACGGCCTCTGGGATCTTTTATCTTTCTGGGGCCCACCGGAGTGGGCAAGACACTTCTTGCCAAGGAACTTGCCCGCTACCTTTTTGGTACGGAAGAAGCCTTGGTACGTATCGACATGGCAGATTTTATGGAGAAGCATAATGCTTCCCGGCTGGTGGGAGCGCCTCCCGGTTACATCGGCTATGAAGAGGGGGGAACCCTCACGGAACAGATCCGGCGTAACCCCTACCGGGTGATCCTCTTCGACGAGATTGAAAAAGCCCACCATGATGTATTCAATCTGCTCCTTGCGGTGCTGGAAGAAGGAGAACTCAGGGACAATCTCAATCACAGTGTCAGCTTTAGAAATACCGTGATCATCATGACCAGTAATGCGGGTGTAAGGGAGATCTCCAGGGATTCCCGGCTCGGCTTCGGAGCGGCTTCCGGGCTCATGGATATAAAGGAGATAGAGGAGGCGGCCGTTTCGGAACTGAAGCGGCTCTTCAATCCTGAGTTCCTCAACAGAATTGATGATACGCTGGTTTTCCGGCCCCTCAGCCAAAAAGAAATCGGAGAGATCCTCAATCTCCAGCTTGCCGAACTGGGACAGAGGCTCTGCGATCAGGGTTACGGCCTTAAGGTGCTGCCCCAGGCCCGGAAGTACCTTGTTGAAAAAGGCTGGGATCCCAAATTCGGCGGAAGACCCATGCGGCGCATGGTTCAGAAGGAACTGGAAGATCCCATCTCAAACCTGCTTCTGCAAAAGGCCCGGCCTCCGGGTTCCGTGTTTGCCGCTTCCCTTCGAAGATCGAAGATGCACATTGTATGCGAAGAAAAACTCCTCCGCGGCGAAGTTGCAAGCGGCAAAAGCCTGTAATAGATTTGTCAGGCTCATGTTCAAAATTCAGCCTTTCATCTCTTTCTATATCACCGTTCCGGGGTACAGCACGGCGTTTTTGGGAATGACAATGATTCCGTCGACGATGTAGTAGTTTTCGTAGTTGCCGTCATTCCGGTTTACGTTGTCCACCCCGATGCGGCAGCCTTCGCCGATGCGGGCATTCTTGTCGACAATGGCGCCCTTTACGATAGCGCCCCTGCCTATGCCTACGTTGGGCTGCATGCCCTCGGCATTCTTCTGTTTCTGGGTCTCCGACTCGTAGAAATCCGCCCCCATACAGACTACACCGTTGAGGCTGGCCCCCGATTCAATGATCGTTCTTACTCCGACAATGGAATTGGTGATGGCGGCGTTGGTAATGATGCAGCCTTCCGCGGCGATGGACTGATTCATGTTGGAGAAGTTCATCTTTGAGGGAGGCAGGTTACGCATGTGGGTGTAGATAGGAGCCTTTTCGTCGTAGACATCGAAGGCGGGACGGAGGCTCGTCAGTTCCAGATTCGCTTCGTAGAAATTTTTAATGGTTCCGATGTCTTCCCAGTAACCGTTAAATATATATGCGTTTACCTTGAGTTTGTTGATCGCACGGGGGATGATCTCCTTGCCGAAGTCGGTAAGCTCGTTGGCAAGGCACTCTTCCATGCTGGCCGCATTGAAAATATAGATCCCCATGGAGGCCAGGTAGCCGTCTTCCCCGGTGTTTTTCCCTTTCAATTCCTGGGGGATTTTATAATGCGAAATATCTTTTACGGCTCCCGGTTTTTCCATGAATTCGGTGATCCGGTTGTGTTTATCCACCTTGAGGATACCCAACTGGCTGGCGTTTTCCCGGTTCACCGTAGTGCACGCGATGGTGATGGCAGCCCCCGAATCCTTGTGTTTCTGCAGCAGATCTTGCAGATTCATCCGGTAGAGCTGATCTCCGGAAAGGATAAGGTAGTATGAAGGATTCTGGGTACGGAAGTGGATGAAATTTTTGCGCACCGCATCGGCGGTTCCCTCATACCAGCCCGAATGTTCAAAGGTCTGTTCGGCGGCCAGTACCTCTACGAAGCCGTCGGTAAAGGAGTCGAATACATAGGTCTGGGCAATATGGAGATGAAGGGAAGCCGAATTGAACTGTGTAAGGATGTAGATCTGCTTGAGGTTGGCGTTAATACAGTTGGAAAGAGGAATGTCTATAAGCCTGAATTTACCGCCGAAAGGAACTGCGGGTTTAGCCCGCGCCTGGGTCAGGGGGAATAGGCGGGTGCCTTTTCCGCCGCCCAGAATAATGGATAACACTTCGGACATAAAGCGCCTCCTCCTGGTTTATCAAATTTTTAGTAAACAGGGGCCGTTTCAAAATCAGAAATTTTGAAAATTCCATAGCAGGCTGTCCCAAAATTCATTCTTTGAAACTATCCGGCTTGTTCCGAAAAAACCTGAGTTTTGGAACAAGCTCAAATGTAATCCCCTTTAGTATAAGTCTAAGAGTTCTCTCTGTCGATAGTTATTTTGCTGAAATTATAGTATAGTCTCTCAAATGGATAGCGCCGCCGCCCTCAAAGCCATACTGGATAGCCCTGAATTTGCTCCCCATATTGCGGAAAACCGTCTTATGGAGGCTCAGGAAGGCCGTTATGCGCCTTTTCCGCCGGGGCTTGATCCGCATATTGCCGGAAATTTGCGGAAACGGGGTATCGAGAAGATCTACACCCACCAGGCGGAGGTCTGGGAAGCGGCGCATGCGGGGAAGCATGTAGTCGTAGTAACTCCCACCGCATCGGGAAAGACGCTCTGCTATAACCTGCCTTCCCTTCAGGCCCTCCTTGAGGATGAAAAGGCCCGCTGTCTCTATCTTTTTCCCACCAAGGCCCTCTCCCAGGATCAGCAGTCCGAATTGAACGAAATTGTAGGTGAAGACCTCGGGCTCAGGGTAGCTACCTACGATGGCGATACGCCCGATTCTCTGCGTATCGCCGCACGGGACACAGGCCGCATCATCATCTCCAATCCCGACATGCTCCATGCGGGAATCCTTCCCAATCATCCCAAGTGGATCAAATTTTTTTCCAGCCTGAAATATGTGGTGATTGACGAGGCTCATGCGTACCGGGGGGTTTCGGGAAGCCATGTGGCCAATGTGATCCGCCGGCTCAAACGCATCGCCGCCTTTTACGGTTCCCGTCCGCAGTTTATCCTCTGTTCCGCCACCATCGCCAATCCGAAGGAGCTTGCCGAGGCCCTCACCGGAGAAGAGGTGGAACTGGTTGATAATAACGGCGCTCCCCGCGGCGAAAAACGGGTGGTACTTTACAATCCGCCGCTGGTGGACGCCGTTCAGGGAATCCGCCGCTCCGTGGTCGGCGAAAGCCGGAGATGGATGGGCGCCCTGCTCAAGGGCGGAATCAAGACGATTCTTTTCGCTCATTCCAGGGTACGTACAGAAGTTGCCGCTTCCTACGTAAATGAGGATCTGGAAAACATCTTTACCGATAACCGGAGAATCCGTGTGGAGGCCTACCGGGGAGGGCTTCTCCCCAACGAGAGGCGGGAAATTGAAAAAGGGCTGCGGGACGGCAGCATTCAGGGGGTGGTGAGCACCAATGCCCTGGAATTGGGTATCGACATCGGCGGGCTGGATGCATCGGTAGTCGCCGGTTTTCCCGGCTCCTTCAACAGTTTTTGGCAGCAGTCCGGCCGTGCGGGCCGCCGGGGAGGCTCTTCCGTATCCGTGTTCGTGGCCTCTGCCGCGCCCCTGGATCAGTTTATCATGGAAGACCCGGACTGGTTTTTCCGTAAGGCTGCCGAGGAAGGCCGTATAGATCCCGATAATCCCTATATTCTGACCGACCATGTCAAATGCGCCTGTTTTGAACTGCCCTTTGATGATGAAGACGGAAATTCGGAAAAAAATGTCCGCCCGCCTGAGAGTTTTGGACAGAGGGCCGCGGATGTTCTCCCGTTTCTGGAGGAGGAGGGCATTGTCCGGCATACCGCCGGCCGCTGGTACTGGGCCGACAGATCTTTCCCGGCGGAGGGCATAAGCCTCCGTTCCGCAACCGCGGACAATGTGGTAATTGTCGATGCCACCAAAGGCAGAAATACCGTCATCGGTGAAATGGACAGGCCCAGTGCAAAGGAACTTATCTTCCCCAACGCGGTATACATCCACCGGGGCAGGCAGTACCTGGTGGAGAGTCTCGACATTGCCGGGAGAAAATGTATTGTCCGTGAGGCGGATGTAAACTACTTTACCGACGGTCTTGTTAAAACCGATATCAAGGTGCTGTCGGAAGACGAACAATTCGAATTTGGAATGCCGCAGGAGTCTCCTTCCGCCCTTCCGGAACACGCCGCCGCAAAGGGCGCCTTGGCAGATGTGCTTGTCCGTTCCCAGGCTGCAAAATTCAAGAAGATCCGCTTTCATACACACGAGAATATAGGCTACGGGGACATAGATCTCCCGGAAGAGGAGATGCAGACCCGCTCTCTTATTCTCTGCTTTGGGCCTGAAACCGGAGGGGGCGCCGCCCTTGCCTCCATGGATGAAAATGCCGCCGGGGCCGCTCTTTCCGGGGCGGG
>JAIRXN010000046.1 GCA_031268245.1 Treponema sp.
TATGTTCGGCCCGGCTTTCCTTGTCTGTCCGGTTACCGATCCCCTGCGTTTCGGGCCCGGCGGCGTGTCCCTTGGCGGAAAGGAAGAATGGCCCTGTTACCTTCCGGGCGGCAGGGACACGCTCTGGTACGATTACTGGAGTGGGGAATGTCATGAAGGCGGAAAAACCCTCACCGTGCCGGCGCCTCCTGAAAAAATGCCCCTTTTTGTCCGCTCCGGCTCCATCGTGCCCATGGAAAGCGCCCCCATTGAATACGCCGGGGAAGTATCAGGAAAACCCCTGGAAATCCGCGTCTATCCCGGGGCAGACGGGGACTTCACTCTCTATGAAGATTCCGGGGACGGCTACGATTACGAGAAGGGCAAAAACAACCGAATCAGAATGACTTGGAAAGACAGGGAAAGGCTCTTTACCATCGGCGCTTCGGAACATGATTTTCCCCAGTCCCTGAGAAACCGCCCCTGTGTTGTCCGTATTGGAAACCGGGAGCGGGAAATCGTCTATACAGGGCAGCCCCAGGAATTTACCGTGGATTAAGGCGGGTACCCGTTCCTCAGTCCAGGAAGGCTGAAATCTCTCCGGGGCTGTCGACGATCAGCGCAGCTCCCGCCTCTTCCAGCACAGACACGGGACGGAAGCCCCAACTGACTCCGAGAGGGAAGCAAGAGGCGTTCCGTGCGGTTTCCATGTCTACCTCGGAATCTCCCACGAAGATCGTGTCCCTGGGAGTCTTGTCAAGTTGTACAAGGATCTCCCAGACTGCCGCAGGATCGGGCTTGCGGGCAATGCCCTGCCTTTCACCTTGAACAAGGTCAAAACTCCCCGCCGGAAAGAGCCCGTGTACCACAATCCGGGTTACCGGATCAGGCTTGTTGCTGATGACCGCGGTTTTGATTTTTTTGCCTCTCAGTTCCGCAATCAGTTCCGGGATGCCGGGGTAGGCCCTGGTATGAACCAGCGGCTTTTCCGCATAGAAACGGGCCGCATCCGCAGCTATGGCGGCGGCAATCTCCTCGGTTCCGGTTTCTTCCGGCAACGCGTCAAAGGCCAGCTTTTTAATCCCGTAGCCCACGATTCCCGGATACATCTCCGGCGGCCGCCGCGGAAAACCGTGCAGTTCCAGCGCCCTGTTCATTGATGCGGCAATATCGGCAATGGTATCCGCCAGAGTACCGTCTAAATCGAAGATCACACAGCTATATTTTTTCATCGGTGTCAGCCGCTATTCGCGAAAACCGCTTCCAAGCCTACATCGAAACCGGGGAAGATATCTACCGGGACAGTATCTTTGGATTCGTAAGTCCGGGTAAAAATTTGCCCTTCCTTAAAACAGTAGACGGTAAGACCCTTGTTTTCAGGGTTGATCACCCAGTATTCTCTGACACCCGCCTGCCGGTAAAGCCTGAACTTCCGTTCCATTTCGAAGGCACTGTTTGAGGGGGAAAGAATCTCCGCCGCCAGATCCGGAGCCCCGCGGCAGCCTTCGCTTCCCAGTTTTTTTTCATCGCAGATAACTGAAATATCCGGCTGTACAACAGTATCATCACTTTCATCTTCTTCGTAAAAAAGCCGCACATCATAAGGAGCGGCCCGCACTCTACAGGGTTTACCGTACAGATAATTGGCAATTTGCCGGAACAGTTCCCCGCAGATGCTCTGGTGATAATCATTCGGCCCCGACATGGCATAGGCTGTGCCATAAATGAGTTCGTAGCGTTCCCCGTCGGCAAGCTCCCATACCTTGTAGTCGGCATAGGTAAACAATCGTTCTTCTTGCAGCACGGCGCCCATAACAACCTCCCGGGTTCCCACAATATCTAATATAGAACACAGGACGAAAAAATACCAGTATTTCCCCCTTAATCGCGGCGTTGATATTCCCCGGCCTTTCAGTCAGTATAATTACTATAAGCGGAAAGGTAATCCCTGCGCTTAAAGGAATTGCCGATGGACAATGTTTTGGAAGAACTGGGAAAGATTGGTATTGTACCGGTAATCAAAATTGACGATGCGGAAAAGGCTGTTCCCCTGGCACAGGCGCTGAAAGCCGGGGGAATTCCCTGTGCGGAGATCACCTTTCGCACCGCTCAGGGAGAAGAGGCCATACGGAGGATCGCCGGGGCTGTACCCGGAATACTCCTGGGAGCGGGAACGGTTTTAAGTCCCTGCCAGGTGGACAAGGCCCTTGATGCGGGCGCGCAATTTATCGTGAGCCCCGGTTTTAATCCCAGGGTAGTGTCCCGCTGCAGAGAGAAGGGCATCCCCATTACACCGGGATGTTCCAATCCTTCGGACATTGAAAAGGCCCTTGAAGCAGATCTTGAAGTGGTAAAATTCTTTCCTGCCGAACAGAGCGGCGGTCTCGATTATATCAAGGCTGTTTCGGCTCCCTATCCTTCTTTGCGTTTTATGCCTACGGGAGGGATCAATGCCTCCAATATCGGCGTGTACAGCGCCTGCGAAAAGATACACGCATGCGGCGGCTCCTGGATGGTAAAGGACGAATTTATCAACGCGGGGGATTTCGACAGAATCACTGCGCTTTCACGGGAGGCAGTATCGGCGATGCTTGGCTTCCGTGTTGTTCACCTTGGGGTAAATTCAGGAGATGCCGGGTCCGCAGGGAAGGCCGCAGAGTTTTTCAGCGACATGTTCGGTTTTGCGTCAAATGACGGCATCTCTTCGGTCTTTGCGGGGAACGCCATTGAAATAATGAAGATTCAGGATGCCAGGGGGAAGCACGGCCACATCGGCATCGGTACAAACAGTGTCGGCAAGGCCGCTGCCTTTCTGGAACGCCGGGGTATTGCCCTTGACCGGGACAATGCCAAAAAAGACGCTAAAGGCAGGGTTTCGCTCCTCTACCTCAAGGAAGAGATTGCAGGCTTTGCCATTCATATTGAAGCCTCTCCGGAGGCAGGCTGAATCTTTCTTCCCCGCAGGAGCATTACGTCTCCAAAGCCGAAGCGTTTTGCCGCCCTGTCGGCGATACGTTTCAGCGGGAGCGGGGCGATTCCTGCGGCGAGTCCTCCCCAGGTAACATGCTTCTCAATGACAAAACCATGTTTCTCAAGAAGCCGGGAAAGAGTCCTGAGCGAAAAAAGGTAGAGATGATCAAAAATAGCACTCCGCCAGCGTCCCCGGAAGAGCCGCGCCTGGAAACCTGCGATATTGGGAGTAGTTATGTAGATGCGTCCTGCGGCGCCAAGCGCCCGATACGCTTCAGACACAAAGAGTGAGGGATCATTTAAGTGCTCTATGAGATGAGAGGCCAGAAGCACATCAAAACTGCCGTCCGGAAAACCGCATTTCTCAAACGGCGTACTGCGGACATCAAGTCTCCGGTTTTTCTGTGCGTATTCGGCAGAAGGGGAAATTTCCACCCCGGTACAGTTCCAGCCCCGCTCCCTTAATTTTTCAAGCAGTGTTCCTGTTGCACAGCCGATGTCTATAATCCGCGGATCATTACTGTTTTGGAGGAGTTCTTTTTCAAGAGTAAAAAAACCGGCGTCCGTAAGGGCAAGCTCCTGCAGCCGCAGAAAATTTGCTTCATTGTTTAGTTCGTAGGAAAGATAATCATTGCCGTGGGCCTCTCCATAACGGGCGGCAATTTCCGAAGGCAAAGGCTGCGGGTTGATCTGCACAAGGCCGCAGTTTCCGCATCTTACATAGGAAAATCCCCCGCATTTCAGTGCAGGCTTAAAAACATTTTTCCCGCATAAAGCGCAGGGAATCTGCCGCCGTCTTTCGTTTTCAACGGGAGTAGACCATGTCTTGACGGTCTTTCTCACTCCCTGCTCTCCGGAAGGCGCATCTCACTCAACCTGCAGACGGTACAGTGTACTCCGGTTATTGCCCGCAATGTCCCCGGCAATCACTTCCAGGGTAGCCTGTCCCCGTGTAAGCCACACTTCTCCTACCTCGTAACGGGGGAAAGGCGCATAGATCTGTTTTACCGGAGTAAGTCCGTTCCGGTACATAAGCTGTACACCGTCCCGGACAGATACCGTTTCAAACAGAAGGGAACCTGCCTCCGTCCCGTTAAAGGAGCAGATAATCCTGTGGGGCGCAAGGGAAAATTCATTCTTATTGCCCAGAGCATCGGCGGCAGCCACTTCAATGGTATACCTCCCCTGGCCCAGAGTCCGTATCTGCGCAAGATCGATGGTCCCCTGGGATCCGGTAAGCTGTATAGATTGTATCACCGGCGCCTGTGTATCTTCCATGGGCGAAATAATCATTGAAGGATTCACCCAGCGTCTTTCCCGCCGGTCAAAGAGCGAAAAGAAAAACCCCGAAACGGAGGCCCAGCCGGATTTGCCGGAAACCGCAATGGGCGTTCCCCGCGAGAGGGTATCGCTTATATGGTAGGAGCGGGAATCATCATAGCGGCTGTAGATACTGATTATGCCATCCCCGTGATCCAGTGCGGTCCATGCCCCCAGAGGGGAAGGCAGCCGGGAAGCGGCATCGCCCTTGCGCCGGGTAAAGAGCAGTTCCCCATTATCCGCGGCCTGTATAAAGGCCGAACTCCTAAAGGCCGTACCCAGCACCGGTTCTCCCCGGTTATTCCATCCAAAGTTATGTACCAGTTCTGCATCCTGGGAAGGCCAGTCCATGGCATTCAGGGCTCCGCAGAACAGAATCACTGCGGCAGACAGAAATACTGTTTTTTTCATCATTTTCACATCCCCTATTTGGTGTCTATCCGGAAGGCTGCCAGCGTATGGCCGCCTCCTATGTAGAGCATGGAACCGGATCTTCCCAGAAAGACATCTTCGGTTTTGAAAGGAGCTTCAATACTAATTCTGCCGGGCATTTTTATTGCCACAAGATTTTTCGCTTTTTCCTGCTGGGCGGTAATGATAAAGAAAAGCCCGTCATGACCGGAAGTGTCCATTGCAACAATGTCCCCTTCCAGGGGGAGGAATGCCCGTTCCCGTTTACCTATCTCGTAAATACCGATTCCTTTTTCCTGTTCATGAACAATTTTACTGTCGTTATCGATAAAGGAAATGTAGACAGCCCGCCTGAAACCATCGGTGAGGAATTCATGATACACGACCCGGTAATCGGTTCCCGCCCCGTCGCCGTAACGTTCCAGCACCAAAAAACGCTGATCGTCGATCCCCGAAATAATCCCCAGGCGGTTTCCGTCCCTGGACATGGTACAGCCGAGAATCAGGGAAAGCCGGGAACCGCCGGGCTCAAAGTAGAAGATCCGTTTTCCCTCGGAATTCAGAACTTCTACCACCCCGTCGAGAGAGCCGGTCAGCACCAATCCTGCGGCCGCATCAATGCAGGTAAGCGGAGAAGCAAAATCGTAAGTCCAGAGAGTTTCCCCCTCTTCATCCAGGGCGCTCAAGGTATTCTGTTCATGCCCGATGAGAAAAATTCTTTCGTCGAGAAACAGCGGGTAACCCCGGTTCTGTTCGATATCAATATCAATGAGTTTTTCCCCCTGGGGCCCCAGTACCTCGATAGAGGAAGGTTCCGCATCATACTGGGCCCATCTGTCCCGGGAAAGGGAAACGGAGCCTTCAAGAGGACGATTCAGGACAAAACGGCCTTCCGCATCGGCATAGCCGAACCTGTCCCCCAGGCGGAAGGGGATAAGTGTCCCATCGGAGGAATTTTCCGGCAGATTTCCCCCCAGGCTGATGGGAAACCCGGATTCAAGGGAGGAAAGCCAGCAGGGAAGCAGGATCGTTTCAACCGGTATGGGACGGGCGGCAACAAAAAAGTACACAACAAAGAGAATCAAGCCCAAAAAAATCCAGTATTTTTTTCTTTCCTTTACCACAAGAATCTCCACATATAGTATCACTTCTTATGAACGAAATTTCAATGGATTGCGGATAAGCTCTTCTGACTTGGGATCTCCGGGGGCCTGGGATTACACCTTGTTTTTTGAATATGTTTTTATGGAATGAATTATTTGATCGCCGTGAGCGCCCGCAACTTCCTCGGCGCGGGGATTGACTATTAAGTCCAATGCTTCAAGCGGGATAGCGCCCAACAGGATTTCATCGGCGTTGGGCAATACGAGCGCATCGCAATTTGTACTGCGATCACGCCATATTACTTCCACCGGCCCAACCAACTCATACAATCCCGTTGATCCATCGGCAAGTGTTCCCTGTTCGCTTTTTAGTGTTTCCACACCGAGTTTTTGACGGATTTCGTCATTAATAATCAGCGTCCACGCGCCGGTATCAACCTGCGCCCGGACAGTGGTCTCGCGAATTTCATGCTCTTTTACCATTCCCGCTTTGGCAATAGCCACATCCACGGCGTTTTTCAGGGTGATTTCAGTATATACCAGCGACATAGAGCGTCTCCTGCTTCATTCTTATAAGCATCCCGCTCCAAATATACGATAACCAACCTCACAAGACAACAGGCGGAAGGAAGATACGTTTTTTGTTCCGGTTTGTTGACATTTTTTGACATTTGTTACAGAATTATACCAATGATTGATGACGATATTCTGACAATAGAAGAAGTAGCCAAATACCTGCGGGTTTCGGAACGGACCGTGTATGACTGGGCCCAAAAAGGTGAGATACCTTCCGGCAAGATCGGTACGGTGTGGCGTTTCAAGAAATCGGACATAGAAAAATGGGTCGATGACCGGCTTTCCGGCCACAGGTTCGATGCCCAGCCGGCGGCAGTCCATGTGGACAGTATCATTTCGCCGGACAGAATCCTCTTTCTTGACTATTCAAATAAACGGGATGCGCTTCTTGCCCTGGCGGATAACCTTGCCCTTGCGCCCCAGGTAAAGAACCGTCAGGAATTGGGCCAGGAAATTCTCAAACGGGATGAACTGATGAGCACGGCCATAGGGCGGGGAATCGCTATTCCCCATGTCAGACTCGCTTCGGTAACAGACCTTGTGGTATCGGTCGGGATAAGCCATACGCCCATTTCGGATTTCAGCACCCTGGATGATGAACCGGTACGGCTTATCTTCATGATAGCGGCCGCCTTTAACCAGCATGCCTACTATCTGCAGACCCTTTCCTTCTTCAGCGCCAGACTGAAAAACCGGGAACTGCGGGACTCTCTCTTAAAGGCCCGGTCAACCCGGGAAGTCTATGACTTACTGATAAGATAAAACCCGCTTACTCGAACATAACCGCCAGCCACTGCGCTACATCGCTCTGTTCCTGGGCTATCATGCCTATGGACACATGGGCAATGGTCTCCGCAACCATATAGTTCCTTCCGCCGGGAAAACGCGCTCCGCTTCCTTTCAGGTCTGCAAGGCCCATGGCATGGCTGTAATCACGGGAAACCATGATCCCCGCGGGTATACAGCCCTGGGCCATCATGATTGACCAGAGCATGGCCCTGCTGTCGCAGTCCCCCCGGCCTTCCTGAACGGCGGTCACCAGATTCACAAAATCGCTGCCCATAAGATCCCGTTCATAGATAAAACTCTGTACCCATTTCAGGGCAAGGCCGGCAAATTCCCGGTTTTGTACATCAATATCATCATCCGCAGCCGGGCCTCCCTCGGGGGAAGGTGCATTCCACAGACGTTCAAGCTGAAAGGATGCGTCGGTGAGCCGTTCCCATGAATCACGGTAGATTGCCCTGTAGAAACGGATCCAGGCTTCCTGCCACTGGCCGGATGCGGCATAGCATTTCAGAACCGCGAATTCCCGGTCTACCAGGGACTGGGCCGCTTCCGCATCGTTTTCCCCGAACTGCGCATCCAGACGGGTGTGCGCAATAGCCTTCATAAGCTTTTTGCCGCGGGGATAACTAAAATCGCTCACCGGGCCGGGGTACCGGTTCTCCGCCGCGGAGGGGGAAAGAGAATCCAGAACGGAAAGCTTGAGGAGTTCAAGGCTGTCGTTTCCCTCAGGGCCGTAGGAAAGGGCGAGAAGCAGGGGCGGACTGCCGGAAGAGGCCCTCTCCGTTTCGCTCTTTGCCATCTCTATTGAAAGCCCCCAGCCTGTCTTGAGGCTGTTTTTGTCTGCAGTATCCGTAAAGTCAAGCTGCATCATCACCGCTTTTTTTCCGTGGTACTCAAACGAAGAGTTTTCACCCCTGTTCTTGAGACGCCTGCCCGCATCGGAAGCCATCTCTTCAACCGAAGTATAATTTCCCTGGTATACTGCCAAGTCAAAGACAAGACCCGTTTCCGATGTAAAGGAAAAACGGTTTTTCCCGTCTCCTCCCGAATACCGGTAATCCGGAGGCAGGTCAATTCTGAATCCCCAGGCAGGAGAATTCAGGGGTTCTGCAAAAAGGGGCAAGATGTTTATAATAAATATGAACGGGAGAAGGACTTTTGTTGTCTTCATAATTTAATTTTCGGTAAAAAAAGGCCCCGGGGAAAGAAGAAGGGAAAAGATAGAAGGCGAAAGATTGAAGAATCCGGACATACTTTTTGAAAATGATCTCTGTCTCGTGCTCAATAAACCTGCCGGTCTTGCCGTTCAGGGCGGGGAGGGGATAAAAAATTCACTTGACCGTCTTCTTGAACAGGAATACGGCCGTCCCCTCAACCTGGTGCACCGGCTTGATAAGGATACCTCGGGGCTCATACTCGTGGCAAAAAACCGGGAAGCGGCCTCCCTCTTTGCCGGAATCTTTGCCGCACGGAAAGAAAACGGCCCGGTAAAGTGCTACCTTGCCTGTTGTGCGGGGAATCCCAAGGCGGAAAAAGGCAGCATCCGCCTGGATCTGGAAAGCCGGGGCAAATCCAGGGCCTCGGAAACCTTTTTCAAGCTGCGCGGCAGGGGCCTCTGCGCCGGTAAATCCTGCTCTCTTTTGGAACTGGAACTGGGTACCGGCAGGATGCACCAGATCCGCCGCCATCTTGCAATGACGGGAACTCCGGTTCTGGGGGACGACAAGTACGGTAATTTCAGTCTGAACCGGTTTTTTCGTAAGGAAGCGGGTCTCAGGCGCCTCCTCCTCCATGCCTCCCGCCTGATCATCTCTCCGGCCCAGGCAGGTTTTGACCTCCATGTTTCCGCCCCCCTTCCTCCGTATTTTGAAGATTTTCTCCATCATTGTGGTATACTTAAAGAGAGTTGAGCCTGTTCCAAAATTCATTTTTTTCGGAACACGCCGACATGACTTCTAAGGAGGCGACTATGTACAAAGATGCGGCTAATCTGTTTGCAAAATACAATAAGGCCGTCAATGAAACCATGGACGGTATTATAAAAACCTTGAGCCCGAAGGAATGGGATAGAGATCTGGGCGGCTATTTCAAGTCTGTCCGGGGT
>JAIRXN010000096.1 GCA_031268245.1 Treponema sp.
GTTATTCTGGAGACCGCCGGCGGGGTTTCCCAGCCTTATAAGACTTCTGCGGAGTCTTGAGAATACCCGGCCCAAAGAGAATGGCGAAAGCATCATCGGCTCTCTCCACAAAGTCCGCCTTGAGCGCATCCCGGATATCTTTATCCAGTTCTTCCCAGTCTTCCCCGTTTTCCAGGGGGAGCAGCACCCGTTCAATGCCGTTCCTTATGGCGGCAAGGAGTTTTTCCTTAAGCCCCCCGATGGGGAGTATCTTGCCTGTCAGGGTAAGTTCCCCGGTCATGGCAATGCCCGGCAAGGGCGCTTTCCGGCAAAGCGTGGAAAGGAGGGAAGCCGCCAGGGTTATCCCCGCGGAGGGCCCGTCCTTGGGTATGGCCCCTTCCGGCACATGGATGTGAAAAGCGTATTTTCCAATATTCTTGAATTTGAAATGATAGTTATCCTGCACACTGCGGAGGTAGGAGAGGGCAATCCTGGCGCTTTCCTTCATCACGTCTCCCAGATTTCCGGTGATGATTAAATCTCCGCTGCCGGGGAAACGGCTGGTCTCTACAGGCAGCATGGCCCCGCCTGTTTCAGTCCATGCAAGACCGTATGTAACCCCGATCCGGGCTTCCTTGAATACCACATCGTTTTTGTACTTCCTCCGGCCCAGAAGTTTTTCAAGATCCCCTTTTGAGATAATCTTTTTGAAAGAACCGATCGGTTTACTCTGCCTTTCGGAAAGTTCCCCTTCCTTCCCCGCCGCTTCGCTTAAGTGTTCGGCTTCATTTTGAGGAACGGGCTGTTCCATTCTGTAACCTCTTTTTACCGCATCCCTGGCAATGCGGCGGATACAGCGGGCAATCTCCCGTTCCAGGTTCCGTACTCCCGATTCCATGGTCCAGTGCCGGATTATCTCCAGCAGCGCATCATCCCTGATGCCGATCTTCGCATCGCTAAGACCGTTTTCCTCAAGCTCCTTGGGAAAGAGAAACTGTTTTGCTATCGAAAGTTTTTCGTTTTCCCCGTAACCGGGTATCTCAATAATCTCCATCCGGTCCAAAAGGGGGTAGGGAATTCCATAGAGTGAATTTGCGGTAGTGATGAAAAGCACCTTGGACAGATCGTAGGCCAGTTCCAGATAGTGATCGGTAAAACTTGAATTCTGTTCCGGATCCAGCACCTCAAGCAGGGCGGAGGCAGGATCTCCCCGGAAGTCGCTGGAAAGCTTGTCGATTTCATCCAGCAGAAACACGGGGTTCATCGTCCTGGCTTTCCGCATGGACTGGATGATCTTCCCCGGCAAGGCTCCCACATACGTCTTGCGGTGGCCCCGGATTTCGGCCTCATCCCGTACTCCGCCCAGAGAGATCCGTACAAACCGGCGGCCCAAAGACCGCGCCACCGACTTCCCGAGGCTTGTCTTCCCCGTTCCCGGCGGCCCCACAAAGCAGAGAATGGGCCCGCGGATAACCGCCTTTTCATTGCTGCCCCCGAAAAGCTGCCGTACCGCAATGAATTCCAGAATACGTTCCTTGGCCTTCTTCATGCCGAAGTGGTCCTCGTTAAGGATCTTCTCCGCTTCCGAAAGTTCAATGGAATCGGGACTGTACTCGCTCCATGGGAGGTCTGCCAGCCATTCAAGGTAACCGCGCAGAACTCCTGCTTCAGGGGAAAGCGGCTGGAGGCGGCGGATTCTTTTTATTTCCTTCCGGGCCTTTTCCAGCACTTCCTCTCCGGGATTCTTTGCTATTAAGACCTTTTCTATTTCTTCAAATTCATCAACCGCATCTTCCTTGCCCAGTTCCTTGTTGATCTCCCGGAGTTGTTCGTTGAGGAAGTATTCCCGCTGATTCCGTTCCATCCGGCTTTTTACCTTACCGGAAATGTTTCTCTGAATTCCAAAGATCTCGTTTTCCGCTTCAAGGCTTTCAAGAACGGCGATAAGCCTGTCCCGGGGATCCTCAATACCGATAAGCGTCAGTTTCCTGTCCACCCGCACCGCCAGGGAATTGCAGACAAGGTTGCAAAGCCGCTCCGGGTTTTCGCTCCGTTCAACCGCAGAGATCGTTTCGGTTGAGATTTTTTTTGAAAGTTCCGCATACTGGACAAAGGATTTCTGTACAGCCCTCATCAAGGCTTCTGTTTCCGAATCAAGGGACTCTCCGCTTTTTACGGCCTTGAAGGGCTTTACCCAGACTTTGACATGCTCCTTGTCTTCTTCGG
Organism: Treponema sp.; assembly: GCA_031268245.1. Taxonomy (GTDB): domain Bacteria; phylum Spirochaetota; class Spirochaetia; order Treponematales; family Breznakiellaceae; genus JAIRNJ01. Next base: position 2,206 of record JAIRXN010000096.1, read on the forward strand.
CATTGACCACGATTCCCCTGTATTCTCCCTGCAGTACAATCCGGAAACCGCCGTCCGGAAGCCGCAAATGCTGGATGATTCGTACCACCGTTCCTACCGGAGAAGTACTGCTGTCTTCTTTGGACTTTGTAGAGGCGGCAAAGAGCCTCAGTTCCTGCCGCAGGGCTGTTTCAACGGCAAGAACTCCCGGCTTCTGGGTTATAAAAAGCGGAGCCACCGTGTTAGGAAAGAGAACCAGTTCCTTTAAGGGGAGGAGGGGAAAGGATTCGATAATGGCCGCAGCGTTACTGTCACCCAGAATATTCAGAGCGAGGCTGCCGGTTTTGCCTTTTAATGCGGAAAAGAACTGTGAGACGCCGCCTTTCATGCACTCTTTGCCAGCGGGTGGATCTCCGGCGGTTCAGCCTTCTCCACCACTTCCTGGGTGATGGTAACCTGTTTTTCACCTTCTATTGACGGAATTTCATACATGATATCGGTCATGATTTTTTCTACAATGGCCCGTAGTCCCCTGGCGCCGGTTTTTTGTTTGATGGCCGTATCGGCAATGGCGTTGATGGCCCCTTCGGTAAATTCAAGTTTTACATTGTCAATAGCCAGGGAAGCCTGGTACTGCTTGACGATGGCGTTCCTCGGCTCGGTGATGATCCGCTTCAGATCGCCCTGCTTGAGTTCCTCAAGACTCACGGTAATAGGAAGCCTGCCGATAAATTCGGGGATCATGCCGTAATGGATAAGATCGTCGGGGTGCAGGGCATCAAAAAGTTCCTTGATGCTTTTGCTTCCCCTCTCGGTACTCTCCGCTCCGAAACCCATTGGATGCTGAATCACCCGCTGTTCAATCATCTTATCCAGGCCGACAAAAGCGCCGCCGCAGATAAAGAGAATATCGCTGGTATTTATCCGGATCATCTCCTGATTGGGATGCTTGCGGCCTCCCTGGGGCGGCACACTGGCTACGGTGCCCTCGATAATCTTGAGGAGAGCCTGCTGCACACCTTCGCCTGAAACGTCCCTGGTAATGGAGACATTTTCCCCCTTCCGGGCAATCTTATCGATTTCATCAATATACACGATACCCCGTTCGGCCGAGGCAATGTTCCCGCCCGCATTCTGAATCAGCTTGAGGAGGATATTTTCAACATCTTCACCCACATAACCCGCCTCGGTGAGGGTAGTGGCATCGACAATGGCAAAGGGCACCTTGAGTTTGCGGGCCAGAGTTTTGGCCAGGAGAGTTTTCCCCGTTCCCGTGGGGCCGATAAGAAGCACATTTGATTTTTCAATTTCGACATCATCCGGTTCCTGGGCAGGGTTGGCAATACGCTTGTAGTGATTATACACCGCCACGGAGAGAGCCTTCTTTGCCGCTTCCTGACCGATTATGTAGCTGTCAAGGTAAGTCTTGATCTCCCTGGGAGTGGGAATGTCGCCTGTAAACTGGGCTGCCAGTTCATGATCCTCTTCGCTTAGGATCTTCCGGCAGACTTCGACACACTCATCGCAGATAAATATGTCCTTGGGCCCTGCAATAAGCCGCCGGGCCATTCCCGCACTCTTACCGCAGAAGGAGCAGATACGCTCAAAATTGTTTGTGTTGTTACGAAACTTTGCCATGTTTCTCCCTTGCCAGGACAGAATCTGCCGCTCCATAGCTTACCGCATCCTGGGCCGACATGTAGAAATCCCGCTCCATATCCCGGGCAATTTCATCATAACTCTTGCCTGTGTGTTGTGCAAAATATTCAATGGTAAGCCGCTTGAGGCGGATGATCTCCCGTGCCTGTATACCGATATCCCTGGCCTGTCCCTGGGCGCCGCCCCAAGGCTGGTGTATGAGTACCCTGGAAGACGGAAGCACCATGCGTTTTCCCGGCGCTCCGGCAACAAGAATGAGGGCCGCCATGCTGGCCGCCTGCCCGAGACATATCGTCTGTACATCACTTTTTACATACTGCATCGTATCGTAGATTGCAAGTCCGGCGGTAACGCTGCCGCCCGGAGAATTGATGTAGATGTTGATGTCTTTTTCCGTATCCTGTCCGTCGAGAAAGAGGAGCTGGGCCACGACAAGATCGGCGCTGATATCGTTTATTTCACCGTCTATAAAGACGATCCGGTCTTTGAGAAGCCGGGAATAGATGTCATAGGAACGCTCTCCCTGACCGCTCTGTTCGATAACGTAAGGGACAAGATTATTCATTTTTTCATTCATAATTATAGTTTACTCATTATTACCCACAAGGTCGAGATAATTCATTTTTTTCCCCGGCTTCAGCGTATTTTCCGCCAGTAACATATCGAAAAATTTACGCTCCTTGATGTATTCCTGCATGGCGTCGCCCTGATAGTACTTCTTGATCTCCTCTATCGGACTTCCCATTTCCTCCGCCATACGTTCAAATTCCTTTTCAACCTCATCGTCGCCGGCTTCAAGCTTTTCCTGCTCAATAAGGGTTTCCACAATAAGCCGGGAATGGAGGGCCCTGACGGCGTCGGTACGCCAGCCTTCCTGAATGGTCTCCTTGCCGTTTCCTTCGCCCGATTTTTCCATATTTGCGGTGAGGGCTTCCGCATCCACCCCGAACTGCCGGGCCAGATTCCGCCAGCGGCCTTCAAGCTCAAGCCGAATCATCGATTCCGGTACGTCCACAGGCGTGTTTTCCATTATTTTTTCCAGCAGCGCATTGATCTTCAGGTTTCTAAGCTGCTGTTCCAGGTTTCTGTTGAGCCGTTCCCGGATGCTGTTCTTGAGATCGTCAAGAGTCTTGTACTTTTCGTCCACATCCTGGGCCAGATCGTCGTCCAATTCGGGGAGTTTCTTTTCCTTGAGTGCGGTAAGCGTTACCCGGAGCTTCTTGGTCCTGCCGGCAAGATCCTTGTCGCTGAAATCTTCAGGATATGTCTTGTCGAAGTCTCTGGTTTCATCCTTCTTTATCCCCGCAATTTCATCATCGAAATGATAGAGATTGTAACCCGAACCCAGGGTAAAGGCAAAATCCTGCCGTTCCGAGCCGGGAATAACATTTCCGGCATCATCACATTCACAGTAGTTCACCGTAACTACATTGCCTATTTCCGCGGCGTCTCCGTCATCACGGTCAAGCACAATGGCGTTCCGTTCCCGGAGCGCTTCCAGTTCCCGGTTGAGATCCTCATCGCTTACGGCAGCCTCGGGCGCCTCCGCTTCAATCCCCTTCCACGCGCTTACCGTTACCTTGGGCAGCACATCGTAAACGACAGAAAATTTGAGATCCTGATCCAGATCCAGTTTCGGTTCATCCTGAACCCGGGGGGTAGAGTAGGGCAGGGGACGGTCTTCCCTGGTAAAAGCTTCATCCGTAAAGATGTCGGTAATGGATTTTTCGATGATCCGCCCCAGGGCCTCCCCTTTCAGGGCTTCGCCGAATTTTCTGATCAACACTTCCCGGGGTACCTTTCCCCTGCGGAAGCCGGGCATCTGAACGTTTTTGGTATAATCTTTCAGCAGATCATCATACTGGGAGCGGACATCATCCTTTCCCACGGTGACGGTAAGTTTTACGCTTGATTTTTCCAGCCGCTCAAGTTCTTTGCTTAAAGCCATGGTCATTCCTTGTTTTATAGAATACGTGCGAGAGAAGGGACTTGGCCTCCGGCCCTCAGCGTCCTGCTTCGGGCTTCCGGCCCGCGGTTCAGTCCTGCCGGCGCCATCCTTGGCGCCTTTTCTTCCCGGGCCTGTAAAATTCACCGCAAACTACGGCTTTCGTTAGGCCCTGCGCCGTGAAACATTAAATCGGCAACATGCTCAATGTTTCACATGCCTGTTCCGGGCGTGGTCAGCGGACTGAACCGTTCAAGTCCCTTCTTTCTTACTGCGTGCGAGAGAAGGGACTTGAACCCTTATGCCAAAGGCACCAGATCCTAAGTCTGGCGTGTCTGCCAATTTCACCACTCTCGCGCGGCGCCTTTGCAGAGGCCGATCCCTAAAATTGAGTAATTCTACCGAAAACGGGGGCTTTAATCAACTGCCGATGCAGGGCCGGCGCATATAAAAAGTTGGGGGTAGTAGAATCGAGCCGGGAGGTCAAAGGACAGGTAACGGTAGAACGTCGGCATTATATCAGCAGTTTATCCGCGGATGCGGAAGAGTTCGCCCGTGCGGTGCGGGGGCATTGGGGATAGAAAACTCATTGCATTACGTGCTTGACGTGGCGTTTGGGGAAGACGTGTCCCGGCTGCGAAAGGACCACGGGCCAGAAAACATGGTTATTTTGAGGAAGCTTGCCTTAACGGTGGCCCATGCGGACACCGAAACGAAAAGCAGTATCATAGGGCGGAGGAAACAGATAG
>JAIRXN010000099.1 GCA_031268245.1 Treponema sp.
CGGCGCTTTTCGGCGGCTGCGATAACTCAACAAACCCCGCTCAGAAGCAAGAGCCAAAAGTCTGCGAATGTCCGAACGGAACGGTGCATCCGGTTGGCACGGAAATGCCTTGTTGCGAAGGCGAAGACTGTGAGTGCACGGTTGAGCTTCCGCCCCCAGTGTGCGAATGTCCGGAAAACACCGCACACGAACCAGGTGAAAAATGCTGCGAAGGTGGTGAAGATTGCGATTGCGTAACCATTCAGCGTTATCAAATTACATTGCCAAATAGTGCAGGAACCACCACTGTTGAAGATCGGACAGGCAAATTGCAATCAGTAGATTTAGCAAAAATTGAAAATTATTTTACAGTTATTACTCCTTATAGCACAATTGAACCTTATGTAAGTATACTTAATGGATTAAATGGAACAAAGGTAATAATAGAAAATACAACTAGCAGCGATGGCTTTATTAAAATCAATCTTAAAGAAATTGCAGTAAAATATGAATGGTTATCTGCGGCCTCTGATACAGATGTGATCAATTCGCTGGATCCTTTATTGGGGGATATGTATTTTGCAAAAGTAAATATTTATGATAATGGAATCCGTCTTACAAATAGGGAGCGCAAGAGTGCCTGGCGCCAAATTTAGTCTCATGCGGCAGGCGGGTCTGCCCAGACTTTTATAACTGCAACAGCGCTGCGGGGTATTAGACCCATATGCGTTTACTTTGAAAAAAAGATAACCACGGACAGCACGGACAAAAGAGAGAATTTCAGCCAAAAGTCCGTGTTGTCCGTGGTTAATAATATGTCCTTGCGTAAGGTGAGTTATAAATTATCCCCATTGGACTTGATGACTTCGGCATACCAGTAGGCCGAATCCTTGAGGATCCGTTCCTGGGTTTCAAAGTCGCAGTACACCATGCCGAAACGTTCTGTGTATCCTTTGGACCATTCAAAGTTATCGGTAACGCACCAGTGGAAGTAGCCTCGAATATCCACGCCGTCTTCGGCTGCCTTGCGCAGGCATTTGAGGTAACGGTGGAGAAAGTCGATCCTTCCCGGATCATGAACCTTGCCGTCCAGGGATACCCAATCCGCACAGGAGAGGCCGTTCTCGGTAATGTAGACGGGTTTCCTGTAGCGTTCCCAGAGGAATGCGGGGCCCCAGTAGAGAGCCTTGGGTTCCACCGGCCACTTGGCAGAAGTAATGTCATAACCTTCTTTACGGGGAGCAAACTCATAGCCGCCTTTGCCGTCGGATTTAACCGGGGCGCCGTTGTAAATATTCTGCCCCAAAAAGTCCAGAGGCTGACAGATAATCTTCATATCATCTGCACCGATCTTCGGCATCTTGTCTCCCAGACGCTGAAACGCTTCATCCGGATACATGCCCAGAAGGACGGGATCGCTCCAGAGGGACACCGACCAGAGCGGGTTATCGGCGCTCACGTCAAAGTAGGCTTTTCGCGCCGCCTCCCGGTCTTCGCCGCTTTCACAGACGGGGTAATGGGCGCTTCCGGTAGGCGCATAACCGACCTGCGCGCCGGGAACAGCCGCCCGTATCGCCTGTACGCCCAGGCCGTGGCCCAAAAGTACCCGGTGAGCCATGAGCAGGGTATCCCGGATGGGAAAATGTATTCCGGGAGCATGATCCGTCCTGTCGTAGGAAAGGCCGATGAAACACTGGGGCTCGTTAAAGGTAATGAAGTTCTTGAGCCTGTCCCCGAGACGTTTGGCCGCAAGCGCCGCATAGTCGGCGTACCATTTGGGACTGTCCGGATTGAGCCATCCGCCTCTGCGGAAAAGTTCATAGGGATAATCCCAATGGAAAAGCGTCGCATAGGGAACGATTCCCGCCTTGATGATGCTGTCCAGAAGCCGGTCATAAAAATCCAGGCCCTTTTCATTTACCCTGCCTGTGCCTTCCGGAATTATCCTGGGCCATGAGATCGAAAAACGGTAAGCCCTGTACCCAATCTCCTTCATTATATCCACATCTTTCTGGTAGAGATGATAATGATCGCAGGCCGCCTCTCCGGTGCTGTTGTTTATGACCCTTCCTTCCTGTTTGACAAACATATCCCAAACGGAAGGCCCCTTGCCGTCTTCATATGCGGCTCCTTCAATCTGATAGGAAGCGCTGGCGCCTCCCCATACAAAATCTTTTCTAAAGCCCATATTCCACCCCGCCTACTTTTTATAACTTTCAAGCAATTCAACGATACACTTAAGATCCCTGCCTGCATCCAGATAGGCGTATTCACCCGAAGCATCACCGTATTTGCCGCGCTGCACACAGGTAATGCCCCATTTCCCGGCAGCCTCGATCGCCTTGTCCATACCGTTTACTCCAAAGGCGATATGATGAATCCCCTCGCCGTGTTGATCGAGAAAGTCCTGCCATGTACTCTTGTGACCGTTAGGCTGAATGAGTTCCATCTGCAGTCCGGGCCCCACATCGAAAAAGGCCATGAGGCATCCGGCATCCGGAGCGGGCTTTCCGTCCACCACTGTCTGTGTAACTTCGTATGTGCCGCTGTCAACGGTGGGCGGTGCGGAAACGCCGAAAAATTCCGCAAACTTCTCCTTTGTCTTTTCTACGTCTTTCACAACGAAAGCGACCTGGGTTACCACATGAGTTCCAATTACACCTGCCATAGAAGCCTCCAAAATATTGAATCTGTCTATAATGTAGACACATTTACGGGAACTATACAGTCTTTGCCGCAATACAGGAAGAACGGATCACGATTCTGCCGGGCCAGACACCTTTATACTGCTTTTCAAAGGGATGCTCCACAAAATTTATCACTTTGGACGTAAGAGTCTCCAGCATCGCATCAAAATCGTAATGTACGGTTGTAAGCGGGGGATTAAAAAACTGACTGACCAGAATATCATCCGAGCCGACCACGGACACATCCTCAGGAACGCGGAAACCATGTCTCCGCAGTGTTTCTATGATCCCCAGCGCAACAAGATCGTTGGCGCTGATAATGCAGCCGGGCAGAGTTTTCCCCTCTTTCAGAAACTGTTCCATCGCTTCTCCCGAGGCATCGCTTGAAAGGGTACTCACCTCAAGAATACTGTCTTCCCGGAGACGTATACCGCAGAGTTCCGCCGCTTCCCGGAAAATTTTATAATTCTCCACCCCTTGACGGGAATTCATGTCGGGGCCGGCGTATAAGAGATCCCTGTGCCCGGCGGCGGCGACGTACTTCACCATTTCGGCGATACCCATGTGATCCAGATTGACCACTATGCGGTTCGGTTCCGGCTTTTTATCGAGACGCTGTTCAAATATACCGATGGGAAAACCCCGGTCTATGAGATCCTCGATGATGCAGCATTCGTTGGGGAAGCCGACAAAGATACCGCCGTCCACCCGTGACTGGCCAAACATATCGCCGATCCGCTTCATCACCGCAGGATTGTTCAGATCGGCTACCTGGGAAGCCAGTACATAGTAACCTGCCGACATGGCGGTATTGATTACCTGGCGGATCATGAAATTTACGTGAGTGTCTTCCAGACGGCTGCGGTTCCCCGTATTGGCGGCAAAAAAGAACCCGATGGTATTGGATCGCTTGCCTGCCAGAATCTGGGCGGAAAAATGGGGAGAATAGGAATGCTGTTCTATGATCCTGAGGACCCTCTCCCGGGTTGCCGGCTTCACATAGGTGTAATCATTGATAACCCTGCTTACCGTTGCCCTGGAAACTCCCGCAAGATGAGCTATTTCCGAAGCGTCAATACCTTTCATTGCGGCCCTCTCCTTCCCTTCGCTATTCTAAGTGGCAACTCCCCATTTGTCAACGAGAAGTCTGAAACATCTCCCCTTTTGTAATAGTAATACCTTCCAATTCCAGGAGTTTTATTTTTACTGCAATGCCGCCCGCATACCCTGTAAGATTACCGTTTTTACCTATTACACGATGACAGGGAATTAAAATAGAAATGGGATTATGTCCTACCGCACCGCCAATTGCCCGTGCGGAGCCGCTCCTTCCCTTATTATCCGATTCAAATTGTTTCGCGAGTTCCCCGTAACTGGTGGTTTTCCCGTAGGGGATTTTAGAAAGATTGATCCATACCGATTTTTGAAAGGGGCTTCCTTTAGGCATAAGATGCGGCATAAAATCCGGTTCCTCTCCTGAAAAATAAATATCGAGCCATTTCCTGATTTTTTCAAATATGGGCAGATTTTGTTCCAAAACATCTTTTTCCAGTGTTTTTGCAAAATATTTTTGGCCTTCAATCCAGAGTCCGCAAATATTTTCACCATCACTCGATACGGTAAGCACCCCAACCGGGGACCTGATTTTTTGAATATATTCCATAATTTTCTCCTTTGAGAAGCTCATCTCATCTTCCGGATATTATTCCCCGGCGTCAAGCCGGAATACGTCTTGTTCGGGTGGTCGTGATTATCCGTATTTTGTAGTAGAGCCCGCCTCCGCAGGCATTTTATGCTTCATTTCCACCGGGTGTCTATTTCCGCGCCGCCGGTGGTGGGCGGACTAATAAAGAGCGGCGAATGACCGCCGGCGGTTCCCGGTACGGTGAGTACGCCGCCGGGTCCGGCAACCAGTGAACTTTTCAATCCATGCCCCAACGGTGATGTCATCCGTCATCACACGCCGGGCGCTGCCTTCGGCCTGCTTCTTTTCATTGAAAGGATTGACCGCGTTTTATAACGATGTAAGGTTCGGCAATTCTAGCCATAGCACTATCCCCTTGAGAAAATTCCTGCACAGTCGCTATGAATCTAGAAATACCAAAAAAAGACTTTTTGCTAACTCCTTATAATATAAGGACTTAGCGATTTCCCCAGGGAGGATTTGAACCCCCACAAGCAGATCCAGAGTCATTGA
>JAIRXN010000144.1 GCA_031268245.1 Treponema sp.
ACCCACTTGGCTGCCTGCTGAATGGCCCGCAGAAACTTTGCAGCCGTCTCCGGATGAGCGGCGATTGTCTGGGAGCGGAAAGGGGTCACGCAGCAGAATTCGTGTTGCAGGTCATGATCGGTGGCGTTGTTGATGACAACCCGGGCCCTTCCTTCGTTTTCAACGATCGCGGCCGCAGGATCTCCGGAACCGATTGCGTCAACCAGGCCCCGTTCCAGGGCGAGCGGCAGCTCTGCGGAAGGATATATTATCCATTCGACATCCGCATTGTCGCCGTCTACCTTGAGACCCAGGGACGCAAGCACTCTGGAAGGTATTACCTTGGTGCTTGAATTCAGGCTTGGAACGCCTATTTTCTTTTTCACGCCGTTTACCGGCCTAAAGTCGGCCGCTGTTATAATTGGAGAATCGGGCCGTACCAGAACTTTCACACAACCTGTATGCAGCGCCAGGGGGATCTTCACATCAAGACCGTTGGCTATGGGCTGAATCAGCGTTGCAAGAAGGTTGTTGGTAACATCGATCTGGCCGGTGGTCAAAAGATTCATCGCCGTTCCCGGTTCGAGGTTTACCCATTCATACTTGAGTCCTTCTGCATCGTAGAAACCTTTTGCGATTGCTATGTAGAATGGCGCCTCGCAGAGACCGCCCTCCACCGGATACCCGATTTTTAGAGTGTATTCTTCACCCTGAACCGTCTGTTGCTTTTTGCCGCCGGCGGCAAGGCCGGAAAGGACAAGACAAGCGAACAAAAACACGAAAGCGCACTTCTTCATTTTTTTCTCCTTATGAAGATTTTTTATTTAAAGACACATGACAGTCTTAAGACCCCAGCGTCTTTCCTTACAATTGATATTCCAGTTCCGCGCCGGTACCGGCAAAATGCAGAATCTGGAGTATTCTGGAACGCAGCAGGAGAAAATCAGGATCATCCCGCCTGCGGGGACGGCCTATTTCCACATCAATGATCTTCTCGATCTTTGCAGGCCGCGCCGACATGACAACGATCTTGTTCGCCATATAAATGGCCTCATCGACATCGTGGGTAACCATAATCGCGGTCATCCTCTGTCTGCGCCAGATATTGAGAATCTCATCCTGCATATTCATCCGGGTAAAGGCATCCAGGGCGCCCAGCGGTTCATCGAGCAGGAGTACCTTGGGTTTGTTCACAAGCGCCCTTGCCAGAGCCGCGCGCTGGGCCATACCGCCTGAAAGATGATGCGGATGGGATTTCTCGAAACCCTCAAGTCCGACCAGTTTGAAAAATTCGGGGATGTTGTGTTTTTCCTCCCTGTACACTCCGCGGGAACGGAGGCCGTAGGCAATGTTCTCGTAAATGCTCATCCAGGGGAAAAGCGTCGGATCCTGAAACACCAGTCCCCGTTCATAACCCGGCCGGCTGATCTCTTCTCCATCCAGAACAATGGTTCCACTGTCAACCTGATTGAGTCCGGCAATGAGCCGCAGGAGAGTTGACTTGCCGCAGCCTGAAGGTCCGATAAGCGAAACAAATTCCCCCGGTTCAAAAAGGAGATCCACATCGTCGAGGACGACAATATCCGGCCCTTCATTCTGGGGAAAAGTTTTGCGCACTTTTTTGACTTCAATCAGGCCACCGCCTTTGCTTTTCAATGTTCCTTCGTTGAAACTTTCACTCACCATCTGATGGTTCCTTTCTGCCAGCTTAAAACTCTGTTGCGGATCTTGAACTGCAGGCCGATTAAAAATGAAAATGTTACCGCAATGACGATAAAGGCCGCATACACATTGGAATACGCCAGAGTTTCCCGCTGCCAGTTTATGTACCAGCCTATGCCGAATTTGCATCCGATCATCTCCGCCGCCATGAGTGTAAGAAAACAGGCGGAAGTTCCGTTAAACAATCCGGCAAACACACTTGGCGCTGCTCCCGGCAGGGCAATGGTAAGTATGTTCCGTAAATTTCCGGCGCCGAGTGTACTTGCAACTTCAAAATAGGATTTGTGAACATTCATGATTCCTGAACTGGTCAACACCGTGGTTGGAAACCAGACGCCAAGCGCAATAAGGAAGAGGCTTGCGCTGGTGGGCCTGAAGAAGATCACCAGGGCAATGGGAATCCAGGCCGTTGACGGAATGGGCCCCACGATGCGGATAAATGGCATGATCCAGTAATTGCACCTGGGACTCCAGCCGATCAGGGTTCCTGTCAAGACTCCCAAAAAGGCGCCGAGAAAGAAACCGCCCAGCAGCAGCCGCATTGAATAGACCAGGCAGCGGAGAATAAAAAACCAGTCTTCCACAAAAACACCGATGATCCGTTCAGGAGCGGGAAAGTAGAGACTGGGAAGCACATTGAATTTCAGGGTGATAAGATTGTAAACGCCGAGGAGCAGAAAGCCCGCCGCAAAAAACGAGGATTTATATATCAGCTTTCCGCGTTCCCTGGGATTTACAATGCTCATCCCGGCCCGGACTAAAAAAATCCCGAATAGTACATAGAGCAGCCAGGTAAAATACGGAAGCAGCTTTACCCTGTAGCCCTGATAGGCAGGCAGTGTTTTGTGCAGAAACAATACCAGGGCAAGGCTCGCCGCCGGAATAAAGGACCTCCAGTCGAACACCGGGACACCTGCCGCCTGTTCCTCTTCCCGAACCGGAAGCGTTAATTTTTTTGCTGTTTCAGACATTTATTTCAATCCCCCTCTCCGCCGCTTCCCGTACCGCATCGGCGATGTAATTGTACGTGGTAAATACTTCGATTCCTTTTTCGGCAAGCCTGTTCCGCGGCGTATCTCCTATGCGCATGGCGATGACACCGGAACAGCCTTCAAGAATTTCCAGAATTGCATCCATAGCATCCTTATGATCAACGGCCGGGACGGTTAAACCGCCTTCACAATGCTCTGGCCCGAAACAGTACAGGGGAACATCCCGCTTTTCGACCAGACGCACCTCTCCCTCCGAATACTCGTAAATATAAAATTCCTTTGCATGCCCAAAATGCTGATCCACGATCATGCCGTTTTTTGAAGCCACCGCAAAAAAGCCGCGTTTCCTGTCCTCAGCCTGAGGACTCCGCTCTCCGGCTGAATGTTCCGAAAGTTTTGCTTCGCAGGGTTTCTGCGTCAGTTCCAGAGAAATATCTTCATCCAGTGTTCCGGCGGCATCGGAACGGCACTGCCGGCAGTGGTACATCTGCGGCAGAATCGCTTCGCAGCTTTTCCTCATAGTGGTAATTTCCGAATTGCTTACCAAAGGAATGTGCTCAAAGACGCTTCCCTTTACCGGAATAAGCTGCATGATGTTGGAAAGATCCGCCCCGGATTTTTTCAGCTTCTCCGCGATCTCCGGGATCTTTGTATCGTTAATGTCCTTGAGCATGACGATATTTACCTTGCAGACGATTCCCAGATCCCGCAGCCGTCCGATACCTTCATACTGATTCTCCAGAAGCAGCGCCGCGCCCTCAGCTCCCCGATACCGCATGCCGTCAAATTCAACATGGCGGTAGATCCGTTTACCCATGACGGGATCGAGGGCGTTCACCGTTACCGTTACATGAGACACCCCCATGGCGGCAATCCCGGCGGCATAGCGGGGAAGCAGGAGGCCGTTTGTGGAAAGGCAGAAGGTAACTTCATTATCAACGCCGCGAATCAGGGCAAAGCATTCCTTTACCTTTTCAAAATTCGCAAGAGC
>JAIRXN010000030.1 GCA_031268245.1 Treponema sp.
GAGGCGATAAATTCTTCATCCCCCCGGACCGGGGAATTGAACAAATCCATGGCTTTCCGGAAACGGGCTTCTATGCGGCTGCGGTTTTCCAGAATCCTTACGGCATAGTCGAGTGTCCGCCTGGGAGTGCCGCCGGAATTTACCCGGTTGGTGCCCGCATTGTACATGGCAAGGGCCACTAGTTCCGAACCTCCGGTATCCAGACACCAGCGCAGATGTCCGAGGCCGTACCAGGCATTGACTCCGGGTTTGAAGATGTCTTCCTCGGAGAGTCGGGGGAAACTGCGGCTGTTAAGCTGAAACAGGCCCCTGTCTATGGAGTGATTACTATTCCTGCGGTTGACTGCGGTAGGTTTATAGCGGCTCTCCTCCCAGCAGAGGGCAAAGGCCAGGCTGGGGGAAATATTGAAGTGTTCGGCGTTGACCAGTATGGCCTGGGCCGTCTCCAGTGAACCGCAGAGGGAACTGAAAAATTCGAGAACGTGATTCTTGTTTGAATAATTCTGCCACGCGGCAAGAACAATGTCGGCCCTGTCCTGCGTTTCATTAAAAATCTCCGGGGAAACTGCGGCAAAAGGAGAGGGCCGTACCGGTTCCTGTCCGGCAATTTCCCTTTCCACAGGCGGATTCAATATACTGTTTACGGGCACACTTACAAAGGCGCAGAGAATGAGTGAAAGCAGAATTCCTGCAAAAAGCGGCGCCGCTGTTTCGCAGCGATGAAAAAAAACCGTTTTACTGTCTCCTGTCATGCTGTTTCCTGTTCTATGACTCTGACTTTGATGATTCCGTTTACCTCAATAATCTGCTCAAGAGCCGCTGCGGGGATCGCCTGTTCAGTATCAATGATATTGTAGGCTATTTCGTCCCGGTGATGGTTTATAAGGTCGGTAATGTTAATGTCTGAGGATGCAAGGATCGTAGTGATCTGCCCCACCATGTTGGGAATGTTTCTGTTGACTACAAGGAGGCGGTGACCGCTCCGTATATCAAGCCTGCAGCGGGGGAAATTTACCGAATTTTTAATCGCCCCACTTTCAAGATAATCAATGATCTGCCTGACAGCCATGACGGCACAGTTATCCTCCGCTTCGGGAGTTGAGGCTCCCAGGTGGGGGATGCAGATAGCCTTTTTACATGCCAGAAGTTCCGCCGAGGGGAAGTCGGTAACATAGCCTGCGAGTTTTCCATCTTCCAGTGCGGCAATAACATCAGCCTCATTCACGAGTCCTCCCCGTGCAAGGTTGACGATCCTGCCGCCCTTTTTCATGAAGCGGAATTTTTCCGCATTGAGGAGCCCCTTGGTAGTATCGTTCAGGGGAAGGTGAAGGGTAACATAGTCGGCTTTTGAAAGGAGGCCTTCAAGCGTGTCCGCCCGCTGAACCTGGTGAGAGAGGCTCCAGGCGGCATCCACCGAGATGTAGGGATCGTAACCGGTAACCTCCATACCCAGGGCAATGGCGGCATTTGCTACCAGTGCGCCAATGGCTCCCAGTCCCACCACTCCCAGGGTTTTACCGAAAAGTTCAGGCCCTTCAAACTGGTTTTTTCCTTTTTCCACAAGGTCGGGCACCTGATCCGCCATGCCGGCTATGCCATTCCCCCAGATCACGCCCCCAAGAATATTCCGGGAAGAGAGGAACAGGGATGCCAGAACCAGTTCCTTTACCGCATTTGCATTTCCTCCGGGAGTATTAAAAACCACGATTCCCCGCTCGCTGCAGGAGGAAACAGGAATGTTGTTGTAACCTGCCCCGGCCCGGGCGATAGCCTTAACCGATGAGGAAATCTCGACAGCGTGAAGGTCTGCGCTCCGCACCAGAATGGCGTCAGGATAGGGAATTTCACTGGCAACTTCATATTTGTCCCTGGGAAAGAGATCGAGCCCCAGGGAAGAAATCTTGTTCATGGTTTGTATCTTAAACATAATGCGACTCCTGCTTCCTTAATTCGGGTTTGTCTGCGATGCGGACAGACACTAATTCAGACTCCGCTCAAATGTTTCCATGAATTGTATAAGAGAGCGGACGCCTTCAATCGGCATGGCATTGTAGATGCTGGCCCTCATGCCGCCCACCAGGCGATGCCCGGCAAGATTCACCAATCCTGCCGCCGCCGCTTCTTTTACAAAACGGTCTTCGATGCGCTTGCGTTTTTCACCGTCTGTTTCCCTGGGAACAAAGGGAATGTTCATGAGGCTCCGGCTGTTTTTTTCTACCGGGGAAACAAAATGTTTTGAAAGCTCAAGATAGCTGTAGAAAAGCCCGGCCTTCTCCCGGTTGATCTTTTCAATTGCCGTAACTCCCCCCAGATCCTCAAGCCACTGCAGCACCAATCCTGTCATGTAGATGGCATGGCAGGGCGGAGTATTGTACATAGAAGCTTCGCCTGCATGAATGTCATAACGGAGCAGAGCCGGAGTCCGGGAGGAAGCATGCCCGATAAGATCCTCCCGGATTATCACCACGGTGAGCCCTGCCGGCCCCAGATTTTTCTGGGCGCCCGCATAGAGGATGCCGAATTTTCGTACATCAAGGGTTTCCGAAAGGATACAGCTTGAAACATCGGCCACAAGAGGCACAGAACCGGTATCGGGAACGGAAGGCCAGCGGGTACCTACAATGGTATTGTTGAGGGTGATGTGGTAATATGCGTCTCCGTGTGCCGGGGCCGGAGCCTGGGGAATATAGGTATATGCCCTGTCTTTGGAAGAGGCGGGTATGGAAACCTCAACATATTTTGAAGCCTCGTCTGCGGCCTTCTTTGCCCATATTCCCGTATCCACATAGAGAGCCCGTTTCTTCGGCTCTCCCTCAGGAACTGCGGCCAGGTTTAGAGGCGCCATGGAAAACTGCAGGGAAGCCCCGCCCTGGAGGAAAAGAACCTTGTAGTCCTCCGGAATACCCATAAGGGAACGAAGCAGGGCTTCGGTCTTTTCGATGATGGGCTTGAAATCCTTTGAACGGTGGCTCATCTCCATTACCGACTGGCCCGTGCCGTTGACATCGCACATCTCCGCCGCCGCCTTTTCCAGGACCGGAAGGGGCAGTACCGAAGGCCCCGGAGAAAAATTGTAAACACGCTTCATAAAAGTTCCTTCTTAAAATTCCTTCATTTTTTTAGACTTGCGGGCCAGAGGGGTAAATATGTATCGCCAATTCCCGCAGTTCATCCAGAACAAACACATTCCGTACCACAATTTCCGGGGGCAGCCTGAGAGGTATCGGGGCAAAGTTGAGAATCCCCCGGATTCCCGCCGCGGCAAGCTTCTCCGCAGAGCCCTGGGCTTCCGCGGCCGGCACACAGAGAATGGCCATCTCTATGCCGAAACGGCTTACCACCTCCCCCATCTTGTAGGCAGGATAGAGGGGAACGGCTGACTTCAGGATCTCCACCCGGTTCACATTCTTGTCAAAACCTGCGGCAAGCTCAAATTCCCCGCCCAGGGAAAATTCAGGTTCAAGACTCCCGGAAATTTCCTCATTCAAAAAAGCCGATCCCAGCCGGCCCAGCCCGACAACGCAAAATTTCCACTCTCTATCGAGACCCAGGGCGCTGCGTATCGCCGGAACAAGAAGACGGGGCTCATAGCCGCAGTTACCCCCCAAATGGCCGCGTATCCCCCCGGTTTCCCTCTCTCCTTCTCCGTTAAGATAGGAAACATCCTTCCGAATCGTGTGGCTCGGCCAGCCGGTAAGTTCCTCAATTCGGGATGAACTCAAAGGCTGGGCAAATTTTTCCATGATTCGCATAAGGTGAAGAAGCCGTACCCTGGACGGCTCCGGTATTAAGTTCATAACCCGCCTTCATATATAGTGTCTGTCCGCAAAGTCGGTTACTATACAGCCTAAAGCAAAATCAAGGCCATATCTGTGAAATATTTCACATTCATAATAATAAAATGGGGATAATTAGTCAAGTAAAATCGG
>JAIRXN010000234.1 GCA_031268245.1 Treponema sp.
GGACCTGGTTTACAATCAGTTTAATCCGATACAAGAGGTAAAAAAAGATCCTTCCCTGGAATCGCTGGCGGTTTTTTTTGAGGGCATACTGAATAACGACGACGAGGTCAGGGAATACACCTTTAACGGAAAAACGCTTATTGGCGCGTACGCAAAAGTTCCCAACGCGGACTGGTCTTTGATTGGAACCATCGAAAAGGACGAATTTTTCTTTGAAGTAAATGAGATGCTGGTAAACACCCTCATCATCGCCGGGGCGGCGGCGCTTATCGCGGTCATCATCCTCATATCGGTATTGCGCGTTTCCCTCATCAGGCCGTTAAGCGGGATAGTGGCGGCGGCGACAGCCCTGGCGAACATGGAGTTTGATATTGATATTCCCGGGGAACGGCAGGATGAAACAGGAGATGTGCAAAAGGCATTCCGTACCATTCGAAATGAGCTTAAAAAGACCATCACCGGTATTAATGAGGCAAAACACAGGGCGGAAACGGCGAATGAGGCAAAGAGTATTTTTTTGGCCAAGACCAGCCACGAAATCCGCACTCCCATGAACGCCATAATCGGCATGTCGGAATTGATCCTCCGGGAAAAGATATCCCCCGAAGTCTACGAATATACCATGGGCATTAAACAGGCGGGAGCGAACCTTCTTTCCATCATCAACGACATACTGGATTTTTCAAAGATCGAATCGGGCAAGCTGGAGATTCTGCCTGTCCATTATTATTTCAGATCCGTCACCAACGATGTCATCAATATCATCCGTATCCGGGCTTTGGAGAAATCCCTTGTCTTTATCGCCGACATCGATTCCTCCATGCCCAACGATCTTGTCGGAGACGAGGTGCGGATCAGGCAGATACTGCTGAATCTGCTGGGGAACGCGGTAAAGTATACGAGCCGGGGCTTTATCAAACTTTTCGTAACGGCGGAGGGGGATGAAAATTCCGCGGCGGGGGACGCGCATTCCGCGGAGGATGACGCGCGTTCTGCGGAGACGGGTTTCGTGCTGAAAATGGAGATCGAGGACTGCGGCGTCGGGATTAAGGAAGCGGATCTGGAAAAGGTGTTCGGGGAATTTATCCAGGTTGATACGGCGGCCAACAGGGGCATTGAGGGAAGCGGCCTTGGGCTGGCCATCACCAGGCGCCTCTGCCGCGCCATGGGCGGGGACATAACGGTACGTAGCGCCTACGGCAAGGGAAGCGTCTTTACCGTGCGGATTCCGCAAAAAACGTGTTCCGGCGAACGCTTTGCCGTTGTGGAAAATTCCGGCAAACAGAGGGTATTGATCTACGAAAACCGGGCAATATACGCCGATTCCCTGTGCTGGTCCCTGGACAATCTGGGAGTGCCCTATACCCTTGCCGCCACGGAGGATGAGTTTCTTGAAACCCTGCGCCGGGAGGACAAAGGGACTGGTGAAAAACACGCCTTTATATTTATGGCCCAAGCCCTGTATATGGGGCTGCGGCCCGTCCTTGAGGATATGAACGTCCTGCCCCGCCTGGTTCTTCTGGCCGATTATGGCTCCGAATCGGGAATCCACAACATCCGCTTCCTCATTCTGCCGGTGCACACCTTATCCATTGCGAATATCATGAACCACAAAACAGAACAGAGAAGCGATGCCGAAAGAGGGAGGGCTGCCGTAAAGTTTACGGCCCCCTCCGCGCGGGTGCTGATCGTGGACGACATCGTTACCAATCTTAAGGTCGCCGAGGGTCTTCTCCTGCCCTACAATATGATCATCGACACCTGTACAAGCGGCGCCGCGTCGCTGGAGTTTTTCAGGAAGAACAAATACGATCTGGTGTTTATGGACCACATGATGCCCGGCATGGACGGCATTGAGGCCGCCGCCGCTATCCGGGCTTGGGAAAAAGGAAATGCCGCGGAGTTTTCGAAAGAAACTCCCCTTGTAGCCCTTACCGCCAACGCCATTTCCGGCATGAAAGAAATGTTCCTGCGCCAGGGGTTTAATGATTATCTGGCCAAGCCGATTGAGATGCTTAAGCTGCACGAAATTCTGGAAAGATGGATACCCCGGGAAAAGCAGATAAGGGCGGCAGGCGGCGGGGATAGTACGGATACCCCTTCTTGTTCCTCCGTATTTGACGGGAAAAACATCGGGGGTATAGACCTTGCGGCGGGAATGGAACGGTACAAAAACGGCTCCGTCTATCTGGAAATCCTCCGTTCCTACGCCGCTTCCATACCGGATTTTCTTGAGGTACTGCGGGATGTTTCAAGGGAAACCCTGGACAGCTACACCGTCACGGTTCACGGGATAAAGGGATCGAGCTACCAGATCTGCGCCGAAGAAGCGGGCAGGGAAGCGGAGCTTCTGGAAACCGCTGCCAGGGCAAAAGACTGGAAAACCGTGGAAGAGCGCAACGGCGGTTTTATCAGAATCATGGAAAGGCTGCTTGCAAACCTGGGCCGCTTCCTGGCGGAAACGGAAGGGCAGCCTCCCGATGAAAAGACCGGTAAAAGGAGAAACGCCATGCCCGCGGCGGGAGGGAAGAAAATTGTTCTGGCGGTGGACGATATGCCGCTGAATCTAACGGCTATGAGGACGATATTGCAGAATGACTATGATATACGGCTTGCGAAATCTCCCGTCGCGGCCCTAAGCATGTTAAATTCCGTCAGAGTAGATCTTATACTGGCGGACATCGAAATGCCGGAAATGTCGGGTTTTGAATTTGCAGACCGGCTTCGGAACAATGCCGGACATCCCGAACAAAAGGATATTCCCGTCATTTTTGTTACTTCCCATGAAATGCCGGATAGTATTGAGCGGATGGCTTCCTACAACGCCGGTTATGTGGTAAAGCCGGTGGTCCCCCGGATACTGCTGGAAAAAGTCCGATCGGCCCTCGAAGCCGGGGAGGAGGATACTTCCACGCAATAGATGAGGACGGCCATTGCCAAACAGGAGAATTGGTTGTGCCGTAGTTGTGAATCGGTGTTGAGAGGGGAGGTGATGCACCTGT
>JAIRXN010000019.1 GCA_031268245.1 Treponema sp.
TTTACCCTTCGACATGAAGAAGATCAGCACGATCGACATGGTAAAATAAGCCGCCGCCCCGCTCTTTACCCCGCCCATGGCGAACAGCGCTGCCGGCAATAACACATCACACAAAAAGAACAGGACAAGCCACGAACCGAGTTTGTGTTTATTGTATACATTACAAAATACGAACAGGGCCGATACGGAGACAGCGATGCCTGCGAGTACAAGGATGAGCGCCGGACTGCTGCGCATGAATAGGCGCGTTATGATGGCGAAAATAACACCGGCTATACCGGCAGTACACACCATATTTGCGGTACGCGCTTCAAGCGGCAGCCTCTCGGAGAATATATACCTGTCTATTAAACTCTTTATCCTGCCCACGCCCACCCCTCAATGAAGAACCCACATATAAAAGGCGGGAAAATCCGGCATGCTTGAGAAAAACTAAAATCAGGAGACTCCTGCCATGAAGACTATAACCTGAATACGCGGGGCGCTCAAGGCCCTCCTGAACGTATCATGTTGTTCAAAAACCGGGAAACTAAAAATAGACAGCTTAACTTGAGCGGAGGCGGGGATTAAAAGGAACCTTTGCCGGTCTCAGACCCTGTCGGACTTTCCAGACTATAGCTTACCGCCTGGGCTTTAAAGCCGAAACGAAGCAGGACGCGGGAGAAACCTTCATGGATCTGGGGAAGCTCAATGTTTATCCTCTCTATGCCATGTGCTTTTTCCACGGCGGGAGAAAATTTTTCCAGGAAGCGGCTTAAAAGAGTTCCCCCCAGGCCGAGCCCCCGGTACTCACGCCGGATCTCAAGGGCATATATATGAAGAATTCCCGCCTTCTCCGCGGCGGCGATATAACCGGCAAAATCTCTGTGTCCGGTTTCCGCAACAAGGGAGTATTCCGCCGGGAAGATCCATGAAGTTTCCATTAAAGGTAAAGGAAATTCCTCCCGGCAGAGGGCATGAAGGGATTGGGCCTCATAACGATCATTTTCCCGGTATTCGCGGAAGCGGAAATCCTCCAGCACGAGATCCCGTGTATCCTCAGGTTCAAGGCCGATGAGGCTCATGCCCCACTCTTCCCTCAGGGCGTTATACCAGCGGATAATTTCCCGCTTCATCTCTTTTTCTTTATAGGCAAACCAGAGTTTTTCCGCTTCCGGGTACTGGCTTAAGATGTCCTTGAAAGCCCGGAACACTCCCCGGCCCTGGTTCAGCGCTGCGCCCAGTTCTTCCCGCAGCAGGGGATTGCGGAGGCTTGCGGCAAAATGTTCCATCAGTCTGAAGCCGCTCGAAGAATCCCAGTCGGGGATATGAATAAAGCGGTCTTTCTCCGCCTCTTCAGCCCCTTCGCCGATGTCCTCAAGGTTCAGCACTATCCCCCTCTGGGTATCTATGCAGAACTCTGTTTCCTGATCCTCCATGGAAAAGAGGATATCGTCCATGAGTTCATGACTCAGTTCAAAATTCATGTTTTTAGTGTAGGTTGCTCCTTTCGGCACGTCAAGTTTTCCACCTTGAAAGCCTGTTTTATGCGGTTTATATTCAATTTATGGAAACAATGAAGCGTACAACAAACTGCGGAAAACTCCGAAAGACGGATGCGGGGAAGACCGTTATTCTCAACGGATGGGTGCACCGCAAGCGGGATCACGGAGGCATATCATTCATCAATCTTCGGGATCGTTACGGGATTACCCAGACGGTGGTGGAGCCGGATACTGAAAAAATCATAGGAAGCGAGGCTTTTTCCGTGCTGACAAAGATCACGGAGGAACTCCGCAACGAGTACTGCATCGCACTGGAGGGAGAGGTGAGGGCCCGGCCCGGCGACATGCTGAACAGTGAAATGCCCACCGGGGAGATTGAAGTGGTGGCCCGCCGCATCCTTGTCCTGAACCGTTCCGGGGTACTTCCGTTCCAGATTGAAGAGGAGAGCAAGGCCGGTGAGGATCTCAGGCTGAAGTACCGTTATCTGGATCTCCGGTCTTTTTCGATGCAGCGGAAGATCCGCCTTCGCAGCGATGTTACTTTTGCAGTGCGTGAATGGATGGGCTCTCAGGGTTTCTGTGAGATTGAAACGCCTACTTTTATCAAATCGACTCCTGAAGGCGCACGGGACTATCTTGTC
Organism: Treponema sp.; assembly: GCA_031268245.1. Classification (GTDB taxonomy): domain Bacteria; phylum Spirochaetota; class Spirochaetia; order Treponematales; family Breznakiellaceae; genus JAIRNJ01. The sequence continues at coordinate 2,126 of JAIRXN010000019.1, forward strand.
CCTTCCCGGCTTTATCCGGGACATTTCTATGCCCTGCCCCAGTCGCCGCAGCTCTACAAACAGATACTCATGGTTGCAGGCTTTGACAAATACTTCCAGATTGCCCGCTGTTACCGGGACGAAGACGCACGGGGGGACAGGCAGCCTGAGTTTACCCAGATCGATATTGAAATGAGTTTTGTGGACAGGGAAGATATTCTGAAGATGACGGAGAGCCTTCTCTCCCATGTGTTCAAAAAATGTCTGGATTTTGATCTGCCCGCCGGCTTCCGCCGTTTGACCTTTGAAGAAGCGCAGGAACGCTACGGGACGGATAAGCCGGATCTCCGCTTCGGCATGGAGATGCAGGACTTTGCCCCCTTTGTTGAGCGATGCGGTTTCCAGGCTTTTAAGGACGCACTCGCCTTGGGCGAGGCCGAAAGAGAGGCCGCGGCGGAACGCGGCGTAATACTTCCCGGCGGCGGGGTAAAGGCCCTCCTTGTAAAGGGCAAGGCGAAAAACGGTGAAACCGTTTCCTTTTCCCGCAGGCAGATTGAGGAGCTTGAAGAGACCGCAAAGATCTACAAGGCAAAGGGCATGGCCTGGATGAAGGTTGCAGGTCTTCCCGGCGCGCCGGTTCTGGAGGGAGGGGTTTCAAAGTTCTTTGCCGGTGAAGCGCTTTCTCCTGACGGCGGAAAACTCGCCGGTGATATTATCGGTTCCATGGGCGCAGAAACCGGGGATCTTATACTCATCGTGGCGGACAGTAAACGGAAGATCGCCAACACCGCCCTGGGGGCGGTACGCAGCAAGCTTGGCAAGGATCTTGGGCTCACCCTCGCGGACGGCGAAGGCAAAAAAGCGGGAGGAGGTTCCCGCTTTGAATTCTGCTGGATAGTGGACTTTCCCATGTTTGAATTTAACGAAGATGAAGATCACTGGGAGGCGGCTCACCACATGTTTACCTGGCCGCAGGAACAGTACCATGAAACCATGGAAAAGGATCCTGGTTCCGTGAAGGGGGATCTCTACGATCTTGTGCTCAACGGTTTTGAGCTGGCTTCCGGTTCCATCAGGATTCACGATCCCGAATTGCAGGAGAAGGTTTTCAGGATCGTAGGTTTTGATCCTGCGGAGGCGGAGGAAAAATTCGGTTTCCTTACCGAAGCCTTCCGTTACGGGGCTCCGCCTCACGGCGGCATCGCTCCCGGACTTGACCGTCTTGTCATGATCATGGCGGGGGAAAGTTCGATCCGCGAAGTTATCGCCTTCCCCAAGAATTCTTTCGCCCAGGGCTTGATGGATGACAGTCCTTCCGCGGTAAGCGATAAACAGCTCAAAGAACTGAGCCTGCAGGTCAAGACTCGTGGATAACCAACCGGGTTATCGAATAAGTCCAGCGAAGAAGGAATTGCAATGAAGGATCTGATGAAGGATCTGGCGGATCTCTTTGTTACCTTTTTCCGGGTCGGCGTCACGACCTTTGGCGGCGGTTACGCCATGATCCCTGTAGTTGAACGGGAGCTGATCAAGGGCAAAAACTGGGTCACCATGGAAGAGGTGATGGATTACTATACCATAGCGCAGATCACTCCCGGTGTTATCGCAGTAAATCTGTCAACCTTTGTCGGCGCCAAACGCAGGGGCATTCCGGGGGGCATTATCGCTACTCTGGGTTTTATTTTCCCCGGCGTTACCTTTATGATCCTTGTGTCCATTTTTATTCAGCGTTTTGCCGAATACCCTGTGGTGCGGCATGCCTTTGCCGGTGTCCGTCTTGCGGTCTGCGCTCTTATCCTTGATACGGTGTTGAAGCTTTTCAAGGGAGTTTTAAGGGGGAGGTTCTCAATTGCAATTTTTATCATCGCACTGGGACTGTCGGCCTTTGTTTCCGCCTCTCCCGTGCTGATCATTCTTGCGGCGGGGCTTGCAGGCTTTTTTCTTAAACGGCCGGCAAAGAAGGCTTCATGAATCCCCTTCTTCTCTTTGCGGAATTCTTCAAGATAGGGCTCCTCTCCGTGGGGGGAGGACTGGCAACCCTGCCCTTTCTCTTCCAGATGGCGGGCACATACGGCTGGCTTACACGGGAAAAGGTGGGGGACATCCTTGCCGTGGCCCAGTCCTCTCCGGGCGCCATAGGGATCAATATGGGCGCCCAGGCCGGTTTTCAGGCTCTGGGGATTGCGGGCTCAATCATTGCCGCGCTGGGCATGATAGTCCCCTCAATTGTTATCATTCTTGTTATCATAAAATTCCTAAAGGAGTTTAAGGAAAACAGTATTGTTGCCGCAGTATTTGCGGGATTGAGGCCCGCCGCCGCAGGACTTCTGGCGGCGGCAGCCTTCGGCGCCTGGAAACTGGCCCTCTACAACAGCGAATGGCAGGAATGGTACACAATACTCCGCCGCAGGGAGTGTCTTCTCTGCGCCGGGATCTTCATCGCCCTGAGGAAGCTGAAATTCCACCCGGTTGTCTACATAGCCCTGGGGGGAGCGGCGGGCATCATTCTGGGCCTTTAGAAAGAAAGTGCTCCATTAAAAGGTTCTTCTTGTCCTCCGGAAGGGGAGTGCTCTTTTCCGAATTGAAGTCGTAGTGAACCACCACGGCGCTGCCCTTTACACAGAGCCTTCCCTGCTGCCATGCCTCGTGGTAGATGGTAAAACTCTTGTTCCCGATGCGGCTCACCCAACTGCGAATCTCCACATCATGCTGAAAGTAGAGCTGATCTACGAAGTCATAGTCCGTGTGGGCCATGATGAGGGGGAAGGTTTCCCGCTTGAGGCTCATGTCCTGATCGAAGATCCTGAACAGGGGATTCCTGGCCAATTCAAACCAGACCGCAGGCACAGTGTTATTGATATGCCCCAAAATGTCCATGTCCCCGAAGCGGGGCGTAACGGTAATGCTAAACATTTTTCAACTCTAGTGCAGCCTTTCCGGGCAGTCAAGTTCAGGCCATAGTCTTCTTCAAAAATTCGAGGATCAGTTCTTTTACCTCAGTTTGCAGAAACGCCGTATCGGCATGATCCGCTCCTTCGATGATGTACATGTCAACGGGGACGCGCTCTTTTTCCAGAGCCTCGTAGAGCAGTTCCCCCTGGCTTAGCGGCACAAGACCATCGCTGTTTCCGTGGAGGATAAGGAATGGCGGCGCGCCGGGCTTTACCAGTTTTGTAAGGTCGGCATAGTTTGCAATATCATGAGGTACGATGAGTTTTGCAGGGCTAATGTCCATCTCCGCCATTCGCGCGGGGGGATACCAGGGAACGGCCGCCTGTACTTCGCTTGAGTAGTCTTCATGGCCTCCGGTATCGTAGCCCTTGTCCTTTCCGGTCAGGGCGCAGAAGGCGCTGAGATAACCGCCGGCCGATTCGCCCATGATGGCAATCCGCCGGGGATCGATGCCGAACTCCGCCGCATGGGCTTTCATATAACGGATCGCCAGTTTTATATCCTCGGCGTTTTCCGGGTAACGGCTGCGGTATGAGGTACTGTAATCCACGCTTGCGACGGCATAGCCCTGCCTGGCAAACCAGACAAGTTCGGGAATCCAGACATTACGATCCATTTCGATAAAAGCGCCGCCGCAGAGCCACACGATGAGGGGCAGGGGACCTTTCATTCCCCTGTCGGAAGAACGGGGCCGCATAAAGCTGAGATGCAGCGGACTGTAGGCTAATTCACCCCATGCCTTCCGCTGTCCGTACACGATCTTTGAGGCCAGAGTAAGCGCGGGATCTTTTAATGCAACAGTAATTGTTTTCTTCATGATCTACTCCCATAAAATTAACAGAGTTGTCCGGAAACTTCATTTTTCCATCGAACCGAAACTTCACCGGCAAGTCTAATATTTTTGGTTTGCGTATTCTACCCATCCGCCGGCTTCGACCAGGGCCTTTTCAAAACCTTCAAGTTTGAAAGGGACCGATTTCTCTTTACCGCCGGCCCTGAAATGCAGAACCGCCTTTTGGGTATCCGCATTCAGAACAGTTTCTTTCCCGGCAAAATCACGGAAAAGTTCATCCAGGGCCTCTTTTGGCAGTTCGCAGGCTATCATACCGCAGTTGTACATGTTCTGCCTGAAGATCCTTGCAAAACTTTCGGCAATGACAATGTTTATACCGTTTACCTCCAGCGCCCAGGGAGCGTGTTCCCTGGAACTGCCGCAGCCGAAGTTTGCCCTGCTCAACAGCGCCCCCTTCCCGTCTATGTCCTGTCCGCCTTCAAAGCCGGGCAGCCTGAGATCTTCCAGCAGTCTGGGTTTCAGGGCTTCCTTGCTGCTTTCGTTGAGGTACCTCGCCGGGATTATTTCATCAGTATTAATGTCGTTTCTGTCCAGAAACAGAACCTTTCCTCCGAATGTCTTCATTGCAGATCCTCCGCTCGTGCGATTGTACCCGCAACCGCCGTTGCCGCCGCGCTGGCGGGGCTCATCAGGTGAACCATGCCCCCCTTGCCCATGCGGCCCCAGAAGTTCCGGTTGGTGGTGGAGGCGCAGACTTCCCCGGCTGCGATAACGCCGTTACTCATCCCCAGACATGCGCCGCAGCTTGGATTGCTTACACAGAATCCCGAATCCAGAAAGATCTTTATAAGCCCCTCTTCCATGGCTTTGACATACACATCCTGAGTTGCCGGAACGAGAATTCCCCGCAGATGAGCGGCAATCTTTCTGTTTTTCAAAACCGCCGCGGCGGTCCGCAGATCTTCAATCCGTCCGTTGGTACAGGAACCGATATAAACCTGATCCACCCTTGTTCCCTTTAAGTCCCGGATCGGCTTTACCCTGTCGGGCTTGTACTCCACCGTTGCCAGCGGCTCAAGGGAAGAGCATTCAATATCAATGACGCCTGAGTATACCGCATCCTCGTCACTGCGCCACTGCGCAAAACCGGCCAGGGCTTCTTCTTTTGCGGCGTACTTTTCCTGTCCGCCGTTACCTTCCTTCAAGTACTTCCATAGATAATCAACAGTAACCATGTCGGGCATGCAGACGCCGCTGGTAGCCCCCGCTTCAACAGCCATGTTACAGATCGTCATGCGGCCTTCCATACTCATCTCTTCTACGGCTTTCCCCCGGAACTCCATCACCTTGCCGGTGGCGCCGGCCACACCGGTTTTTGCAATCACCGCAAGGATAAGATCCTTGGGATAGACTCCCGCAGGCAGCGAACCTTTAAGATTTATTTTGAGAGTTTCCGGTTTTCTGAAGGCGCACACTCCCTTTAGTATGCCTACTTCCAGATCCGTGGTGCCGACCCCGGCGGCAAAGGCCCCGAAGGCCCCGTGTGTACAGGTGTGGCTGTCCCCCATGATCACCGTAAAACCGGGACGCACAAAACCTTTCTCCGGGAAGATCGCATGGCATACACCGTTTCTGCCTACATCAAAGAAATCCCTGATGTTGTGCCTTCTTGCCCAGTCCCGCAGAATTTTCCCCTGTTCCGCGGTGGCGGAATCCTTGGCGGGGCTCACATGATCGATGACCGCCTTGATCTTTTCCGCATCAAAGACCCTGTCAAGATTCTTTGCCGCAAGATCGTTGATGGCGATGGGAGTGGTAATCTCGTGACAGAATACCCGGTCAAGTTTTAATACCCAGGTATCCCCAAAAGGTTTGTCCACCGTGTGGGTGTCAAAGATCTTCTCCGCCAATGTCTTTCCCATAAAATCATCCTTAAATATTAAAAACGCATGTTTTGCGGCCGGGAAACTGAAGGTTCTTTAGTGAATGCAGTATATATTGAATTGTACGGAAGTATCAACGGGTTAAACGCTAAACCCTCCGCACTTTTCCATCTGTTTAATCAGAGCGGAAAGATCCCGGCTTAACGGGGCGGACAGGCGCAGGGTTTCTGCATAAAACTTACGTTTATGTTCGATTGAATTTTCGGGATCAGCCTCCCCCGGAACGCAGCCTGAAGTATTACTGTCGGAAACCGGCAGTACGAGTTCCGCGGCGTGGAGACCCAGCCGTCCAAGGAGAGGCCGTTCACTGTAGGGATCCCCCCGCCAGTCCCGTTTTATGCTGGAAAGGAATACCGGTTTCCCGCTGCCGTAGAGGGGGTCGGAGGCTACAGGATAGCCCAGGGCCGCCAGGTGAACGCGGATCTGGTGGGTTCTGCCGGTTTCGGGAAGGGCTTCCGCCACGCTGTAGTTTCCGGCGCTGCCCAAAAGCCTGAAGCGGGTCAGGGATTTTTTCCCCTGGTATCTGTCGATGATGGTAAGATGCTTCTTGTTCCCGTCGGGGAGGAGGGGCAGGTCGCAGCTTTCTTCCTTCCAGGGCGGTCTTCCGCAGATGACGGCAATGTAGCGTTTGTATACTTCCCGGCCTTCAAAGGCTCCCGAAAGCCGCCTGAGCGTTTCTTCATCTTTGGCAAAAACCACAATACCCGATGTATCCCGGTCGATCCTGTGAACCGGATAGATTCTCTCCTTTTCTTCGTTGTTCCGTCCGGCAAGAAACGCCTCCACAAGCCTGTCCAGCCTTTCCTTTGCCTCATCCCAGCGGTCTCCTCCCACGGCCAGCCCCGCGGCCTTGTTGACCGCCAGGATATGCCGGTCTTCATGGACGATTGAAAACGGCTCCTTTTGTTTCATGCTTTATTCTAGCTTTTTTCCCCGGTCTTTCCCAGAGCCTTGAGTCCGGAGCCGGGCGACCGGCGCCTTTAGTTCCAATTAGCCGTAGTATCACGCCGTCTGGGGCAGGGTCGGTGTATGACCATGCGCTGCCGTTATACGCCGCATACAGCTTAAGGTCCGGCCCCGCGGTGGCGTTGCGGTTTTTATTACCGTGATCGACCGAGACAGCGTGGCCGTTCCC
>JAIRXN010000041.1 GCA_031268245.1 Treponema sp.
GGGGCGGCGGCGGTACGCATGGTCAGGACGAACCGGTACAACCTGGTGTTTATGGATCACATGATGCCGGGGATGGACGGCATAGAAGCGGCCGCCGCAATACGGGCATGGGAAACAGAACAGCGAAAGGAGAACCCGGACTACGCGAAGGGTATTCCGATAATTGCCTTGACCGCGAACGCGATTGCGGGAATGAAAGAATTATTCCTGAAAAACGGGTTTAACGACTACCTGTCCAAGCCGATTGAAATAGCCACCCTGGATGAAATGATAAGGAGGTGGATACCCAGGGAAAAACAGATAAAGACCAGGGCTGTGACAAAACGGAAAACCTCTGCCGGGACGGATCTTGTAATTTCGGGTGTGGATGCCGTCAAAGGGATAAAGATGACCGGCGGGACCGAGGCGGGATACCGGAAGGTACTGGCCCAGTTTTACCGGGATATCTTTGAGCGGCTTCCGTTGCTGGAAGATGCCCCCGGAGAAGAGGGGCTTCCCGCTTTTACCGCCCAGGCGCACGCATTGAAAGGCGCCGCCGCCGCCATCGGAGCGGCCGGACTTTCGGCGGAAGCCGCGGCTCTGGAAACAGCGGGAAAGACCGGGGACACGGCGGCAATCCGGAGAGGACTGCCGGGATTTTATAAACGCCTCAAAAAGACGGTGGAAAGCATACGGACGGCCCTTGAAGCAGGGGGCGGAGAAATGGCGCATTCCGCCGGGGCTGTTTCGTCCCCGGAGGAACTGGAACCTCAGTTTCGCGCGCTTAAGAAGGCCCTGGAAGGAGGGGATATTGAAACCGCGGATCGGCTTCTCGATGAACTTAAAGGAAAAGCCCTGGATGCAACAACCAGGGAAATAGTAGAAACCGTTTCCAATCAAGCGTTGATGTTCGAATTTGAAGCGGCTCTTAAAACCCTGGAATCTATTGGCAAGGCATTGAACGAAAAATAAGAGAAATCCCGGCGTGGTCAAGGGCCGGGTCCAGCTTGATGGCAATTCCGAATTCAGAATAACCACGGACCAACACTGACCACGCGGACGAGACCGACGAATCAGTGAACGATTCGTATGATTTTTTCAAAACAAACAAAATCTGCCACATAAAATTGTTTGAGCGGCGTGCCATCGTACAGTATAGGGAGCTTTTTCTGCGCTTCAAGAGGAATTTTTGCCCGTTCCTACTCAATTTCCATTGCTTCCTGATGGCAGAACAGGCAGGAATGGATGGATCTTGTACGCCGGGCTATGCTCTGCGACTACGGCTGGGACAAGCCGTCAGAACTCGACCTTGAGAGGTCTCAAAGGGCAATGGAACTTTGATGCAGCCGGAGCCTAAAGTCCTCATCGCCGGGAGGAATAATTCGGCGCTTCCTGAGTGATGGTAATATCGTGGGTATGACTTTCCCGGAGGCCTGCGGCAGTGATTCTGCAGAATCTGCGGTATTTTTTCATCTCTTCGATGTTATGGGTTCCGCAGTAGCCCATACCTTTGCGCAGCCCCGAAACAAGCTGATTCATGAAACTCCTGAGTTCGCCCTTGTAGGGTACCCTGCCTTCAATGCCTTCGGGTACGGGTTCCTCGTCCTTGCTCATCTGGTAACGGTCTCCTGAGCCGTCGGCAATGGCTCCCATGCTGCCCATGCCCCGGTACTCCTTGTATATCCTGCCGTCATAGATGATCTCGTTTCCCGGCGCTTCTCTGAGCCCCGCGAAGAGGTTGCCGATCATCACCACCGAAGCGCCCGCGCCGATAGCCTTTGCAATGTCTCCGCTAAATTTGATTCCCCCGTCGGCAATCACCGGGATGTTTGAAGACTCGGCTTCTTCGGCGCATTCCCACACCGCGGTAAACTGGGGAACCCCGGTTCCCGCTACGATGCGGGTGGTACAGATGGAACCGGGGCCTATACCGATCTTTACCGCATCCGCACCGGCGTCAATGAGCCTTCGTGTGCCTTCTCTGGTGGCGACATTTCCTCCGATCACGGGAATGCCGAATTCTTTCTTTATCCCCTTTACCGATTCCACCACATTCTTTGAATCCCCGTGGGCGGTATCCAGCACCACAAAATCAACTCTGGCATTTTTGAGGAGGGGAAGCCTCTGTCCGTAATCCTGGGGAGAAACCGCCGCCCCTACGATAAGTTTTCCGGTTTTATCCGTGGCGGCATTGGGAAAACTGGCATTCTTCTCCATGTCCTTCACGGTAACAAGGCCCATAAGCCTCCCCTCTCCGTCCACGATGGGAAGTTTTTCGATCCGGTGTTTGTCGAATTTTTCCCTGGCGCCCTCCACGGTGGGTACGCCGGTAATGGTAACCGGAGACCTGGTCATCACTTCGGCAACAGAGAGACTGTCGTCCCTGCAGAAACGGAGATCCCGGCCGGTGATGATGCCCGCAAGATGCCCCGCCGCATCAAGCACCGGCATTCCGGACACACCGTATTTTTCTTTCAGGACCAGCACGTCACGTATATGCGCATCCACCGTAACGGTAACCGGCGAATCAATGATCCAGTTAAGGTAACGTTTCACCGCGGCGACCTGCCGGGCCTGCTCTTCCGGCGAAAGATTCCGGTGAATAACCCCCGCGCCTCCCTCCAGGGCGATAGCGATAGCGAGCTTTTCCTCGGTTACCGTGTCCATCGCCGCGGATATGACGGGCGCATTGAGACTTACCCCATCACAGAGAGTAGTCCTGATATCGCAGTCCCGCGGAAGAATATCGGAATAACCCGGCAGTAACAGTACGTCATCGTAAGATAAAGCTTCATTAAACATAAGTTCTCCTCTCCATCAATTCCCGGTATTTCCGGGCAAGATTCCTTGCCTTCTTTGCGGCAAGGCCCGAATAGTTTTCGGGATGCTCAAAGAAAGACAGCTTTTCCGTCATTGAAGCAATCAGTCCCAGTTCCAGCATCTTGGCGCCGATACGTGTCAATACTTCAGGCTCACCGGACAGGGCTGCCGCAAACGAAAGCCTCTCCTTCTCCGCCTTCAGCGTGATCTTCCGTATCAGTTCATGAGCGTCCGAAACGCCGCTTTCCGCCAACAGTATATATGCACTCTCCGCAAAAATGCCGCCGGGAATATTCCCGCCCCGCAGATTTGCCGCGAGCCTTTCCCTGTCCGCACTCAAACCTTCGATGACACTTTTCATGCGGCTTACCGCCATGCAGAAACCTGCCACATAATCGGCAATAAAACGCTGACTTGCCGAATTGGTAAGATCCCGCTGATGTTCACTTATCTGATCCATGAAGAAACTTGTTACCCGCGGCATAAAGGCCTTCCAGAGACTCTTTACGTGTTCCGAATTCCAGGGATTCCGTTTCTGGGGCATGGTGGAAGAACCTACCTGGGAGGCGGAGAAACCTTCCCGGACTTCGGCTATTTCGCTGCGCTGAAGGTTACGCAGATCATCCGCAAGATTGGCAATAATACCGAAGGCAACATTGTATTCCAAAAGGAGCCGCAAAAGATACTCCGGTTCGACAAGCTGGTTTGAATATTCGGAGGGCTCGAGACCCAGTTCACCAAGGTAGAGCCTCTCCAGTTCCTCAGGATCTTTTACGATCATGCTTGTAGCGTTATAGGCTCCCACAGCCCCCGAAAGTTTCCCCTTCAGCAATCCTGCGAGTCTTTCAATTTCCAAAATTGATTTACCCAGCCGGGCAACATACTCCGCCATGGCAAAACCCAGGGTGATGGGCACCGCATGCTGACCGTGAGTGCGCCCCACCTGGGGAGTCTCCGCCTCTTTTTCGGCAAAATCGCAGAGCAGCGTTTCCAGCCTTGCCAACAACGGTACTGCAGCCTGCAGCGCCGCCCCCTTCATTCGCCACGCAAGACTCGTGTCCAGAATATCCACACTGGTAGCTCCCAGGTGCAGCAGCGGAGCCGCTTCTTCCGGTACTCTGGTTTTAAGCACATTCACCAGCGCCCGGATATTGTGATGGGTTTTTTCTTCCTCGGCGTAGACCTGGGCGGGACTTACCAGAGAAGCGGCCTTTTCCAGTTCCAGACGGACAGACTCAGTCAGTCTGCCGCGCATCTTGAGGTGGGCAATGACCAGAGAGAGTTCCGCCCTGACGCAGGCCCTGATTGAAGCTTCTTCGGAGATCCAGGGGGAAAGGGAATCAAAAACTTCCTTTTCTGAAATTGAATACCGGTGATCTACCGGAGAGATGTTTTGAAAAATACTTCTGGATATTACCGGGGCTTCCATAGCCGATTATGGCACAGAGAAGCCCTGCATGTC
>JAIRXN010000051.1 GCA_031268245.1 Treponema sp.
TGAGAATAAACGCTAAAACTGACATAGGGAGCTTCAATTCTCCCGTTTGAAGACACATATCCTTATTAGAGTATACTACCTTTTTGTACAATAATCCAGTATTCGGAAAAAATTCTCTATTATTTTCGAAATTCAGGCCCAAACCCGCATATTGTGTAGTTCTTTCCCTTTGTGTTAATATGTACGGTGCCGCCAGGAGGCGGCTTGTGCATGTGCCCCTTCGGGCCACGAGCGTAGGGAAATTGATATACGACGCCGCCAGGAGGCGGCTTGTGCATGTGCCCCTTCGGGTCACGAGCGTAAGGAAATTGATATACGACGCCGCCAGGGGGCGGCTTGTGCATGAGGGCAACCAGGGCGCTTATTCATCTTGATGCTTTTCGCAGGAATGTTCAGGCTGTCCGTTCCTGTATCGGGGAAACGTGCCGGATCTGTATCCCTGTCAAGGCGGACGCGTATGGTCACGGGAGTCTGCGTATAGCCGGCGCGGGACTTGAGGCCGGCGCATACTGTCTTGCGGTGGCCTCCGTGCAGGAAGGCGCGGAACTCCGGGCCGGGGGTATAAAAACCCCGATTCTGCTTCTCTCCCAGGCCATGCCTGAGGAATTGCCGGAAATGGTACGGAGTTCCCTCATCCCCCTGCTTTCGGATCTTGAATTTGCGGAAGAACTTGCAAAAATAGCCGTACAATTGAAGGCAGAGGTTCAGGTTCATCTCAAGGTTGATACGGGCATGTGCCGTCTGGGCTGCAGGCCGAAAGATGCTGTTTCCCTTGCCGGGGCCATTGCCGCGATGGAGGGCCTTGTCTATGCGGGGACGGCCACGCATCTTTCCGTTGCCGATTCCCCGTCTCCCCAGGACATTGAATACACCAGGACGCAGCTTGAGTGTTTCCGGGCCGTGGTGGAGAGTATACGGCAGGCGGGTATCGATCCCGGTATTGTCCATGCGGCCAATTCCGGAGGGGTGGTCTTTCATCCGGACTCCCGGTTTGACATGGTGAGGCCCGGCATCCTGCTCTACGGTTACAGCCCGAAGGCCGCCGGCCATACAGGCCGTGCCGTTTGCAGTATTCCCGTCGAGCCTGTCATGGAGCTTGTCAGTAATATTGTGTTTATCAAGGAAGTAAAGAAGGGCGAAAGCGTTTCCTACGGAAGGATATGGACAGCGGCCCATGATACTACAATTGGTACTATTCCTGTCGGGTATGCCGACGGTTTCCCCCGGTCTCTGAGCGGTCAGGCTCATGTGGTAATCCGGGGAGAGGCGCATCCCATTGTGGGGCGGATCTGTATGGATCAGTGCCTGGTAGACCTGGGGCCCGGTTCGCAGGTTAAACGCTGGGAAGAGGTTTCCGTTTTCGGCGGGCCTCCTCCGGGGCTGGGTGCGGATGTATTGGCGGAGCGAACCGGTACCATATCCTATGAAATTACCTGTAATATCAATAAAAGGGTAGAAAGAATATACTGTGAACAGGGAGCAAAAAAAATGAGCGTTGTCAGAGAGTCCTGTGCCGTCAGACATTGAAATAGCCAGACTGCGGAAATTGAGCCGGGAGCCGCCATTGCCCCAAAGGCTCCTTTTCAATATTATTAGGCTGGAGGAACGATGTACCATTTTATAAAGAGCCGGTGTGAACAGATGCACTGTAACGATGAGGAAGAAGAGGATGAGGAAGAGACCAAGTCCGGGAATCCCGGCCCCGATCCCCTGATTCAGAAGATGCTTAAAACCCGGACAATTCTTCTGTCCGGAGAGATAAACAAGAATCTTGCCGAAAGAACCATCAGGCAGCTTCTCCTGCTGGAAGACATGGGGGATGATCCTATCCGGATCTTCATTGATTCCCCCGGCGGAGATGCCGATGCCGGTTACGCGATTTTTGACATGATCCGTTTTGTAAAGCCTCAGGTCTGGACTATCGGCATGGGCCTGGTGGCCAGCGCCGCCGCAATCATTCAGCTTGCAAGCCCCGGAGATAGACGGGCAGGGCTTCCCAACAGCCATTATCTGATTCATCAGCCTCTTTCCGGAATCCGGGGCGTGGCCACGGATATTGAAATCCATGCCCGTGAACTGGACAAGCTCCGGGCCAAAATCAACCGGCTTATCGCCGATGAAACCGGCGCTCCCTTTGAACAGGTTGAAAAGGACACCGACCGGGATTATTGGATGACTGCCGAAGAGGCGGTCAAATACGGTCTTATAAACCGGGTGATCCAGAATCGTTCAGAACTGTAGTCTTTGGGTCTGGGGCCATGATAGAACTTGCCGCTTTTCTGGGAAACCCCGGCAGGGAATACGAAAAGAACCGCCACAATGCCGGACGCCTCCTGGCGGAAAAGTTGCCGTTTTTTTCCCGGCTTGCATGGCAGAAGAAGTATAAGGGTCTCTATGCGGCCTTGGACGGCGGGAGTATTACTGTGGAAACAGGTTTCTCCGTACCTTCGAGACTACACTTCCTTATGCCGGAAACATTCATGAACCTTTCCGGGGAATCGGTGTTTGCCGCCGCCTCTTTTTTCAAAATAAAACCGGAAGCAATCATCGTAGTCCATGATGAACTGGAACTCCCGCTGGGAACGGTATCTTTCAAGTTTTCCGGGGGACTGGGGGGACACAACGGACTTAGATCCATGAAGGCCTGCTTCGGTACTGCGGACTTCTGGCGTCTCCGTATCGGCATAGGCCGGCCTGACGACAGAAAACCCGGCGAAGGAGGCCCCCGGGGAAGCGGCAGGGGTATCTTTGACTGGGTTCTCTCGGACTTCAGCCGGGCGGAAGAGGCTGTCCTGGCAGAGATACTGCCGCCTGCGGCCGCCGCTCTGGCAGAATCGCTGTCAAAAGGGCCCGAAAGCCTTCTTCCCGAATGGAAAAAGAAGAAAATCGAAACAACGGAAACCGGAAGGAGTTGACATGTCAGGCTCAGAAATTATATCGGACACGCGCGATTGCGGCGAAGCCTTCAAGAGCCTTTACGATGTGGTAGCGCGTCTGCGCGCACCCGGCGGCTGCCCCTGGGACAGGGAACAGAACCCAAGGACGCTGCGGGGAGATCTTATCGAGGAAACCTACGAATGTGTCGAGGCCATTGATGAAGGCGATCCTGTCCATATCAGGGAGGAACTGGGCGACCTTTTTCTGCTTGTAACCATGCTTTCTTACATGCACGAGCAGGAAAACAGTTTTACCGTTGCCGAAGTCCTGGATAACTTACGCGAAAAATTAATCCGCCGCCATCCCCATGTGTTCGGGGAAGCAAAGGCGCAGGACAGCGCAGAAGTTACTTCCGAAGAAATCACTTCTGAGGAAGTATTGCGGAACTGGGCAAGGATCAAGGTTGAACAGGAAGGCCGCAGACCAAA
>JAIRXN010000087.1 GCA_031268245.1 Treponema sp.
TATATCACGGGAGGAGTAAGACCCCGCCTTCTTCACGAGACGCCGGTTTCCTTTGTCCTTGACGCGGAAGGCGGCATGGGGCTTTCACTCAGCAAGCGTTCTATGGAAAAGGTTATCTCCATGGCGGAGGAACACGGCTTCGGCGCCTGCAGCATCCGTAACTCAAACCACTTCGGCATTGCCGGCTACTATGCGGAGATGGCCGCACGGAAGGACATGATCGGCATCGCCATGACCAATACCGCCGCCCTGGGAGTTCCCACCTTTGCGCGGAAAGCCATGTTCGGCACCAATCCCATCGCCTTTGCGGCGCCCTCCCTCAACGCTAAAATGTTCAGCCTTGACATGGCTACTACCACCGTTACCAGGGGCAAGGTGGAAGTCTGCGAACGCGAAAAAAAGCCCCTCCCTCCGGGCTGGGCCGTGGGAACCGATGGAAGGGCTACATGCGATCCTGCAGGGCTCCTGGAAGACATGCTCTACCAACGCGGAGGCGGCCTTCTTCCGCTCGGAGGGGAGGGAGAACAGTCAGGCGGATACAAGGGCTACGGACTGGCGGTAATGGTAGACATACTTACCGCACTCTGTTCAGGCGGCGTTTTCGGCGAAAACGTAAAAGATTCGGAATTTACATCCGCCAGGGTTTGCCACTTCTTCATGGCGTTCAGAATCGATCTCTTCCGCCCGCCCGAAGACTTCAAGAAGGACATGAGCCTCATGCTGGAAGCCTTAAACTCGGTTCCTCCCGCCGAGGGAACGGAACGGGTATACTATGCCGGGCAGAAGGAACAGGAAACCGAAGAGGCAAGCAACAGAAATGGTGTTGCACTTACAGAACAGGTGTGGAAAACCCTCTGCGACTGCGCCGCCTCTCTGGGACAAGGCTGATTGGCGTCCGGCTAATCAGCGCTGCCCAACGTTACACAGTATCCCGTTTGATCTTTTTGGTAGTAGTCATCTCCATGGCCTCCTTGAGGAGCGTTGTCTTTTGGATCTTCTGGTAGGAAAGAAGCCTCATGTTTACCTCGGAGATGATGGCGTCAATGCGGTTTTTGATCTCCTCCTGGGAAGGAGCCTCTCCGCCGTCCTTTGCCTTGAAAAAATCCGGGCTGGGGTAGACGAGGGCCTCAATACCCTCGGTCTTCATCTTTTTGTCCAGTTCAAAGCCGCGGATAAGAATCTGTTCAATTTCTTCAAAAAGCTGGAACTCATTTTCGATTTCTTCAGGGTAGACATTCTTTCCACCCTCGGTAACGATCATGTTTTTTGCCCGGCCGGTCAGATAGAGATAATCCTCACTGTCCATATAGCCCACATCTCCGGTCTTGAGGAAACCGTCCTCCATAAAGACGGCGGCAGTCTCTTCATCATTTTCATAGTAACCCTGCATCACCACGGGGCCCTTTACAATCACCTCTCCTACCCCCCGCTCATCAGGATTGAGAATCTTCATCTCAATCTGCGGAATCCGCTTGCCCACGCTGGTTTCCCTGTAGGCCTCAATGGGATTAAGGGCGATAATGGGACTCGTTTCGGTAAGGCCATAACCCTGTATAAAATCAAGACCCAACTGGTTATATTTTTTGAAGACAGAAGGAGCCAGCGGGCCGCCGCCGCAGATACAGACCCTCAGCGTGGTAAGACTCGCCTTGTCCAGAATGAAACCGAACATCTTCTTGCCCGGATTCACCCCGAATGCCTTCTTTATAAAGCCGGAAAGCCCCATGAGTGCCGTAATAACGGCGTACACGACGGGCCCCTTTTCCCTGAGCCCCCGGATGATACTTGAGAGCACCTTGTTAAAGAGCATGGGAACGGCGAGAAGCATCGTGATCTTTGCCTGCTTCAGATCCTTCAATATCTGACTGGTAACCATCCGTTTCCCAAAGACCACCTCCGCGCCGGTGGAAATAGCCTCAATCAAAACCGCCAGCATCGTGTAGGCATGGTGCAGGGGAAGAAGGGCATAGAACACATCGGTATGGAGCACATTCAGATTGCCCTGGGCCAGATAACAGTCGCTTACCAGATTCCGGTGAGTAAGCATGACCCCTTTGGGCGTCCCCATGGTACCACTGGTAAAGAGAATTGCCGCAAGATCAGTTTCCTCAGCCTGCTTAATCTCCGCCTGCGGGCCTTCTAGATCGTAAATATAGGTTCCCACTCCTTTTTTGAGTGAAATAAGCTGTTCCAGTACGCCGGGATTCTCCAGATAGTACCCATGTTTTTCTTCATCCACAAAAAGCGCCTTCGCATGGGAAGCCTTAAGCAGCACGTCGATTTCTTCATTTTTGAGCTGATAATCCAGAGGCGCCACCGTAGCCCCCGCAAAGAGAATCCCCATATAGGCCACCGTCCATTCGGGAACATTCTTCCCGGTAAGCGCTACCTTGTCCCCCTTGCCGATGCCCCGGCCGGCCAGCCAGCGGGCAACAGCCTCAATTTTCTGTAGAGCCTCTTTATAGGAAAGACTTATCCTGTCAGGGTCATAGATGGTAAAGCAGGCCCGTTCCCCGTAACGGGCCGTCGTTATCCTGAACAATTCGGGCAGAGTAGGCCAGAGACCGGAAAAATACTTCCCCCGGAATTCATCCAGAAAGGCATGATTATTGAAGTAGCTGAATTTTTTCATGGTTAACCCCTTGCTAAAGTAATATCCGTCTTTTAGACATCACTGTGCCTGGAAAAGTTGCAGTTAATCCGAAAGTAGTTTATTCTTACCGGACGGGAACTTGTTCAAAAATTTTAATAGCGGATGGTGAGTGGCTATGCTCTGGCTCGGAATAGACGCCGGTTCTTCTTTTATAAAGGCAGCCCTCCTCGATCCCGGTTCCGGCGCTGTTCGTGAAGGACGGAGTGTCCCGGCGCCGCCTTTCCTTGACGGCGAAAACTTTTTTCCCGCCAGCTCTTCCAGGCGGGAAATCTCCGTAGACGCACTGGCGGAAACCGTAAAAGCCCTTATCGGGCTGTATGCGGAAAAATTCCCCATTGAAGGGATCCTGTTCTCCGTACAGATGCACGGCTTTGAGCTTTATTCCCCGTGCGACGGCAGGGCGGTAACAAACTACGTTACCTGGCAGGACAGGAGGGCCTTCGGTTCCGGCGGGGGGACCGCCGCTAAAATCAGAGAAATTGCCGCCGGGGAACTGAGGCGCAGCGGGGTGATTCTTAACAACAGCCACAGTCTTTCGCCCTTGTTCCATTTCCTCGAAGAGGAAAAACCCGCCGGGCCCCTGGCCTTTGCTCTCCTTGGGGACGCCGTCATCAGGCGGCTTACCGCACAGGTTATCCCCATACATCCCACGGAGGCGGCCTCCACAGGCATGTACGATCTCGAAAGCCGGGACTGGAACCGCCGGCTTTTGGATATTCTCTCACTGGGAAAAATTGAATTTCCTCCCGTGGCGGAGAAACGGGAACCGGCGGCATATTTCAGGCCGGCGGCGGGGAAGGAAATCCCCGTGTATCTCCCCGTGGGAGATCATCAGGCGGCGATTCTTGGCTCGGGCGCCGGCCCCGGCGGCATGGTCATCAACATCGGTACCGGGGGGCAGATCTGCTGGGTTGACAACGGTCTTGACTTTGGGCCTTACGAAACCAGGCCTTTTTTCTCCGGCCTGAGCCTCCGTACCCTGTCGGATCTCCCCTCGGGACGTTCCCTTTCGGCCCTGGTGGATTTTTTTTGGGACATCGGGGAAAACGTCTTTGATCTTGAAAGGGAAGCCGGCCGGGAATTCTGGGAAAAGATCAATGCCCTGGCGGAAAAGGCCCTGGCAACCGGAGGGAAGCTCCCGGCAATGGACATGAATTTTTTCGATGAGGAAGGCGGCGTCATCCGGGGCATACACGCGGACAAGTTCGGCGCAGGGAGCCTCATCGCCGCCGCATACACGGCCATGGCGGACGCTGCCTTTGACGGATACAGACGCCTGGAACCGGGCGGCGTGAAACCGGCAAGTCTCACCGGCGCGGGAGGCGTCCTCTTGCGGACGCCGCTGCTCCGGGAAATGATAAGCCGCCGCTTCGGTATGCCGCTCAAGACTGCGCTCCATCCGGAAGATGTCATGTACGGCCTCCTTAAACTGGGCCGCTGGTACGCAGGCTATACCGAAGATCCTCTTGTGGAAAAATAGACGCGGCAGTTTCGCCGCCGGGAACCTCCGGCCCCCGGCGGGAAACATGCATTTTTTAAAACACCGCTACAACGGAACCGTCAGACCATTTGCCGGTGATATAGTTTTTAACCTTTTCCGAGCGCAGGGCCCTTGAAAGAGCCTGGATGGCCGCATCGTTTTCCCTGCCTTTCTGAACCACCACAATGTTTACATAGGGCGACTGGGCTCCCTCGATGATCAGGGCGTCCCTCGTGGGAACAAGTCCCGCTTCCAGGGCATAATTTCCGTTAATCGCCGCGGCATCCACATCCTCCAGGGAACGGGGAAGCTGGGCGGATTCGAGTTCACGGAATCTGAAGTTTTTGGGGTTGCCGGTAATGTCCTGGGGGGTGGCTTCCAGACCCGCATTATTCCTGAGCGTGATAAGCCCGTTGGCCTGGAGGAGCAGCAGCGCCCGTCCGCCGTTAGTGGGATCGTTGGGAATGGCGATAGTAGCCCCGTCGGGAAGATCCGCTATGTTTTTCACCTTGAGCGAAAAAATCCCGAAAGGCTCCACATGGACTCCGAATGCCGAAACCAGCTTCGTTGCCCATTCGGCATTACTCCCCAGATAGGGAATATGCTGGAAGAAGTTTGCGTCAAGATCTCCCGCAATAAGAGCCGTGTTTGGAGTCACGTAATCGGTGAATTCCACTACCTTCAGCGTGATCCCCTGGGATGCAAGGTCATCCTTGATCAGGTTGAGCAGTTCCGCATGGGGCACCGGAGTCGCCCCGACCGTAAGGGTCGAACCCGAATCCTTTTTCCCGGCGGCAGCCAGAGGCTGCAAGAGACCGAGAACCATGGCGGCTGCAATTAGCAGACCCGCAGTTCTTTTTTTCATAAAAATCCTCCTAAGATTTGATTTTGAAGCGCCGCTTCTATTTCCTAGTATTTATATAGATATTATATAGATTGTTTTTTGTCAAGTGAGCTTGTTCCAAAACTCAGGTTTTTTCGGAACAAGCTCTATTTTCCGAACAAACGGCTTCTGGCTCAACGTTTGGACAGGAGGTTCCGGCTGATCAGGGTGCCGGTCAACTGCACCGCCTCCACCAGGGCCAGGATGACGATAACCGCCGCTATTGTTACTTCGGTACGGAACCGGTAGTAGCCGTAACGAATCGCCAGGTCTCCCAGGCCTCCTCCGCCGATAGCTCCGGCCATGGCGGAATATCCGATAAGGTTGATGATCGTCAGGGCGAGGCCGGAAACAAGAGCCGGCATGGCTTCGGGGATCAGCACCTTCCTCAGGATCTGGAAATTGGTAGAACCCATGGCCTGAGCCGCAACAAGCACCCCGCTGTCCACCTCGGAGAGGGCCGCCTCCGCGACCCGGGCCACAAAGGGAGCCGCGGCAATGGAAAGGGGAATGATCACCGCAGTCGGCCCGATGCTTGTCCTGATGATCAGCCGGGAGAGGGGGATGAGGAGGATCATGAGGATGATGAAAGGCAGAGACCGGAAGAGGTTCACGATCCTGGAAAGTATGTTATAGAGGAAAGTCCGCGGCTTGAGACCTGCCGGGGACGCACTGTAGAGGAAGGCCCCCAGCGGAAAACCAAGCAGACAGGCAAAAAAGGTGGAAACCAGGGTCATGTAGAGCGTTTCCCCCGTGGCCCGGGGAAGCATAACCAGCACTGAATAGATCTCATCCGGCATAGATCAATTCCCTTGCCGCCGCGGTTTTCGGCCGCTCAAAGATATCCGAGAGACTGCCCTGCTCCACGATGAGACCTTCATCCAGCACGGCAACTTCCCGGCAGATTGCGCGGATCACCTCCATCTGGTGGGTGATCAGTACCACGGTAATCCCGAGCTTTTCGTGAAGTTCCCTGATAAGGGAGAGAATCGAGCGGGTAGTTTGGGGATCCAGGGCGCTGGTAGCCTCGTCGCAGAAGAGCGCTTCGGGATTTGCCGCCAGAGCCCTGGCAATGGCCACACGCTGTTTCTGCCCGCCGGAAAGTTCCCGGAGCCGGGCCTTGCGCTTGTCCTGAATCTGTACCAGTTCCAGCAGTTCATCTACCCGTCTGAGTATCTCTTTTTTGGCCATACCGGCAATTTCCAGAGGATACGCAATATTCCCCGAAACATTTCTGGAACCAAGAAGGTTGAAATTCTGAAAGATCATCCCCATTTTTCGTCTCCGGCTGAGCAGTTCCCGGCCCGAAAGCGTATCCACCCGCTCTTCCCCGTAGAAAACCATTCCCCTGTCCGGCTTTTCCAGAAGACTCATGATCCGCAGCAGGGTTGATTTCCCCGCGCCGCTTTTCCCGATGACGCCGTAGATGCTTCCGTCAGGCACGGAGAGTTCCAGATCCCGCAGGGCGGCAACGGAGGCATAGTATTTGGACACTCCCTTGAGGGTAATCATAAACACCACACTACAGCGAAAATGCCCTCAAATTCAACCTGTTTCAGAATTTCAATGGGAAAACCCTAACAGCCTACCATATCACTTCGTATTCCAGAGGGGATTCCAGCACGAGAAGGTCGAGGAGGGGAATATCGAAGGATGCGCGGTTTTTGGAGAAGCTGCCGCCCTTGACTGAGCGGAGCGGGCCGGGAAAATCGACGGAGGCTTTAATCCGGCTCCGGCTTATTTCGGCGGCAATCTCTTTACCGTAAACCGAAGCGACAAGATCCAGGTATTCGGGTTTGGAAACCGTTTCTCCGGTGGCGATGGGGGCCATGAGGACGGAGAGATAGTCGGTAATTTCGGGCGAGACCAGGGAGAGAATGCCGGGCCCTGTGTCCCGGCTCAGACGGATGCCGAGACGGACGGCGTCTCCCGCATGATCGAGGCTGATAAAGCCCTTTCCCCCGCCGGGCGCCAGGAATTCGGCTATATTGGAGATCTGTACCGGGCCTTCAATGGCTGCCGGCGCCGAATTTTTGAAGAACGCCGACCTGACACCCGGCGCCTTTGACATGCTTGCGCCGATAAGCGCCCCGTCCAGGATATTCGCCCTTGCCGAACCTTCCCCCAAGGCCGCCGAAAGCCTGCCGATAAGAGCCCCCATCCGGGGCTGCAGGGCGGCTTTTACCGTAAAATCCCCTGAACCTTCGACCGTCAATGACCCTGAAATGTCTCCTGAACAGGAGGACAAAAGTCCGCCCAAAGCCAAAACCGCAAGCGGCAGAAGGCCGCCCATTACATGGATTTTATTCATCATAATATTTCCAACTATAAACCAATAACCGGACAAAAGGTAGCGGACGCCGAAGCGGTTTTGTAGTTTTGCCCGTCATCCGCCGTTTATCTATTGCCAAAAACCGATCCCGCATATAAAATAGGAAGTAAGAGCGACTGTCCCGAAACCGGATGAGGTTTTTGAACACGCTCAAGACACTTTCAGAATTTCAGATTTTGGAAGGGGCCCGAATTTAATCACAAATTTATACTTACGGAGAAAATTATGGCAAATTCCACCGCAGGGGAAATTGATTTTCCCAATGAACTCTCTTCATTTATTGATGAATGGAAAATAAAGCCCGGAAGCCTTATCATGATTCTGCACAAGACTCAGGAAGTTTTCGGCTTTATATCCCGGCCTGCAGCCGAGAAGCTCTCCCGGCTCACCGGTATTCCCCTGGCGCGGATCTACGGGGTCATTACATTTTACCACTTCTTCAAGACCACCAAACCCGGAAAGCACAAGGTCTCCGTGTGTCTTGGTACTGCCTGCTACCTCAAGGGAGGGGCCGATCTCATTGAAGAGGCCCGGTCTCTCCTCGGTATTGCCGAAGATCAGGTTACCGAAGACGGTCAATTCTCCATTGATCCGGTTCGCTGTGTCGGCTGCTGCGGCCTTGCGCCGGTGCTGACGGTAGGAAACGATACCTATGGTAAACTCACCAAGGATATGCTTCCCGGGATCATCGCCAAATACCAGAATGTATAAGGCCGGGCGCAGGGGATTGTGCAAGAGCCTGTCCACCGGATCGAAGGTCCGTACTAACCGGGTCGTGGAACAAGCTCATTTCATAGGCCGCGCGGGGTTTTGAAATGCACTTTACCTTAACGGATCTTGTAACCGACATTACCCAGAACGGGGCCGAGTCGGGAGCAACGCAGGTGGAACTGGAAGTCAGGGAAAGTCCTGAGAAATTCCGCTTTAGCGTCAAAGATAACGGTAAGGGAATGACCGAAGAGGAGATGAAGCGGGCGCAGGATCCTTTTATTACCGACGGGATAAAGCATCCGCACCGGAAGGTGGGTCTGGGTATCCCTTTTTTGATTCAGACTGCGGAGCAAAGCGGAGGCGGCTGGGATATGCAAAGCCGGAAAGGGCAGGGGACGACGGTGAGCGCCTGGTTTGATCCCGGCAACGTGGATACGCCTCCCCTGGGAGATATTCCCGGCATGTTCAGAACCGTTCTGCTTTTTTCGGGTCCCGGCGAATGTATTATCCGGCGGCAAAGGCAGGGTGCGGAAGGGGAGGAACTGGAATACGAGGTCAAAAAGTCTGAATTAACGGCAGCCCTGGGGGATCTTGAGGATACTCAATCTCTCATACTGCTGAATCAGTATCTGAGATCGCTGGAAGAAGATGAATAAGGACTGTCCGAAAGGCGGGCAAATTATAAACTTGAGGAGTTGAAAAAATGGGTATGACGCTAGAGGAGTTGAGGAAGCTCCGGGAAACAAAAAAAACGGATCTCCAGAGACGGGATGCGGAAGGAAAGGAAATCCAGGTAATTGTCGGCATGGGAACCTGCGGGATCGCCGCCGGCGCCAAGGTAACCCTGGATTCCTTTATCAACGTCCTGGATGAAAAGAAGCTGGTGGACAGCGTGTTGGTTCGTCAAACCGGCTGTATGGGGCTCTGTCATTCCGAACCTACGGTTGAGGTCATTTCTCCCGGAATGCCCAGTGTGATCTACGGCAATGTAAATGCTGAAGTAGCCAGGGAAATTGTACAGAAGCATATTTTGGGCCATGAATTACTGGATAATCATATCCTTAACAGGCCTGCCGCCGACATCATGAAATAGGAGAAAATCATGGCCTTTAACCACTTCATCCTCTGCTGCGGAGGAACTGCCTGCGAATCCAACAAGGGGGACGAAATTTACAACTGTCTTCTTGAGGAAGCGGATAAGCAGAATGTCAAGCAGGAGGTTCAGATCGTCAAGACCGGCTGCTTCGGTTTTTGCGAGCAGGGCCCCATCGTCAAGATACTTCCGGAAGAATCCTTCTATGTAGGAGTAAAACCCGAAGACGCCCGCGAGATCATCGCCGAACAGATCGTCAAAGGCCGGGAAGTCCCCCGGCTCCTCTACAAGGAAGACAATGCGAAAAACAAGGGAACTGCCATCGAAGACATCCAGTTCTATCAGAAGCAGTTCCGGGTCGTGCTCCGCAACTGCGGTGTGATCGATCCTGAAAATATTGATGAATACATCGCCCGGGAAGGTTATTCGGGCCTTGAAAAAGTTCTTTTTACCTGGACTCCCGAACAGATCGTCGAAGAGGTAAAGAGCTCCGGGCTCCGGGGCCGCGGCGGAGCCGGTTTCCCCACATGGCTCAAATGGGATCTGGCCCGCAAGGCCCATGGAGACATCAAATATGTCATCTGTAACGCCGACGAGGGAGACCCCGGCGCCTACATGGATCGTTCCACGATTGAAGGCGATCCCCATTCGGTCATTGAGGGAATGATTACCGCAGGCAAGGCAATCGGGGCCAACCAGGGCTTTGTCTACATCCGCGCCGAGTATCCTCTGGCGATTGAACGGCTCAAGATTGCGCTGGAGCAGGCCAGGCAGTACGGCCTTGTCGGCAAGAATATTCTGAGTTCCGGTTTTGATTTTGATATTGAAATACGTCTGGGCGCCGGGGCCTTTGTCTGCGGTGAAGAGACGGCTCTTATCAAGTCTGTCGAAGGGAACCGCGGTATGCCTGTTCCCAAACCTCCGTTCCCTGCCAACAAGGGACTCTGGCAGCGGCCCACGATCATCAACAACGTGGAAACCCTGGCCAATATTCCCGTGATCACTTCCAAAGGCGGCGCATGGCTTGCCCGAATCGGAACTGAAAAATCCAAAGGAACGAAGGTCTTTGCCCTTACCGGCAAGATAAAGAATTCGGGCCTTGTGGAAGTTCCCATGGGAACCACCCTCCGGGAGATCATTTTCGAGATCGGCGGCGGCATCAAAGGCGGCAAGAAGTTCAAGGGTGTGCAGACCGGCGGCCCTTCGGGCGGTATTCTCACCGATGCGGTGCTGGATACTCCCATCGACTATGAAAGTCTCACCGCCAACGGCTCCATGATGGGTTCAGGCGGTATGATCGTCATGGACGAAGACGACTGCGTGGTGGATGTGGCCCGTTTCTACATGGAGTTCTGTGTGGACGAAAGCTGCGGCAAGTGTTCTCCCTGCCGTATCGGCACTACCCAGATCCTCAATCTGCTGGAAAAAATTGCCAACGGCAACGGCGAAGAAAGCGATCTGGAAAGACTTGACACCATCGGCAAGGCCATGTCAAAGGCTTCTCTCTGCGCCCTGGGGCAGACCGCTCCCAATCCGGTCCTGTCTACCGTCAAGAATTTCCGGGAAGAATACCTGGAGCACATCAATGACAAAAGCTGCCGTGCGGGCAAGTGTAAGAAGCTTGTACGCTTCACGATTGATCCCGCCAAGTGTATCGGCTGCGGCGCATGCGCCAAGAAATGCCCGGCAAACTGTATCACCGCGGAGGATGCTTCCAAGTATCCGGACAAGAAGCGGCCGCCTTACCTCATCGATCAGGCTGCCTGTCTCAAATGCGGTGAATGTTTCAAGACCTGTAAATTCGGCGCAATTTCCAAGAAATAAGCGGAGGAGTGAAAAACCATGGTTAACATAAAGATAAACGGCAAGCCTCTTCAGGTTGAAGATGATATGACGATCCTGGAAGCGGCAAAATTGGTGAATGTAAAGATTCCAACCCTCTGCTACAATCCGGATCTGCCTCCCTGGGCTTCCTGCGGCATCTGCATTGTGCGTACCGCGGGTCCCGGCTCTCCCCGTATGGCACGGGCCTGTACTACCCAGGTGGCGGAGAACATGGATATCGTTACCCACGATCCGGAGATTATCGCTACCCGGCGCACGGTGCTGGAACTTATTCTCAGTAACCACCCGGCCGACTGTCTCCAGTGTCCCCGGAACGGGAATTGCGAACTGCAGACTCTGGCTGCCGAATTCGGCATTCGGGAACTGCCTTTCAGGCATATTGCCAACGGGCTTCCCATAGACGACAGTAACCCCGCCATCGTGCTCAATCCGGAAAAGTGCATCCGCTGCGGCCGCTGTGTAAAGGTCTGTCAGGAGATGCAGAATGTCTGGGCTCTGGAATTCTTAGGCCGCGGTATCAAGGGCCGCATTGCCAGCGCCGCGGATACTCCCCTGGGGGAAAGCCCCTGTATCAAGTGCGGTCAGTGCGCCGCTCACTGCCCGGTTGGAGCCATCTACGAACGGGATGACACTCCCAAGGTCTGGAAGGCCCTGATGGATCCCGAAACCCACGCCGTGGTGCAGATCGCTCCGGCAGTCCGGGTTGCTCTTGCGGAAGAATTCGGCCTGCCTCCCGGAACGGTCTTTACCAAAAAGATCTACGCCGCCCTGCGGAGGCTGGGATTCAAGACGGTCTTTGACACCAACTTCTCCGCGGATCTCACCATCATGGAAGAGGGATCGGAACTGGTGAAACGGCTCACCCAGGGCGGCGAGATTCCCCTTATCACAAGCTGCTGCCCTGCCTGGGTGGATTATATGGAGAAGTATTACAGCGACATGATTCCCAATTTCTCCACGGCAAAGAGTCCCCAGCAGATGATGGGCGCCATGATCAAAGCCTACTGGGCGGGAAAGGCCAATGTCGATCCGGACAAGATCTATTCTGTTTCCGTAATGCCCTGTACCGCCAAGAAATGGGAAACGCACCGGAATGACGACATGAAGAGTGCCGGTCACGGTTACGATGTGGATATTTCCATTACCACCAGGGAACTTGCCAGGATGATCAAGCAGGCGGGCATTGAAATTCTCAAACTTGAGGATGAGGAAGCCGACAACCCTCTGGGCCCCTATACCGGCGCGGGTACAATCTTCGGCGTTACCGGGGGTGTCATGGAAGCCGCTGTCCGTTCCGCATTCTTCCTTGTTACCAAAAAAGAACTAGGAGATGTGAACTTCAAACCCGTCCGGGGCCTTGAAGGCGTCAAGGAAGCGGAAGTTGACTTCCGGAACGGTACAAAGATCCGTATCGCGGTGGCCCATCAGATGGGGAATATCGCCGCAGTCCTGGACAAGATACGGGCGGCCAAAGCCGCCGGTGAGGAAACTCCCTATCACTTTGTGGAGGTCATGGCATGCCGGGGCGGCTGTATCGGCGGCGGCGGGCAGCCTTACGGCTGTACCGACGAGATCCGCAAACAGCGTACCGCCGGTATCTATACAGACGATGAGAAGAGTCAGCTTCGCTGTTCCCACCAGAATCCCTTTATCCAGCAGGCGTACAAGGAATTTCTGGGAGAACCCAACGGGCATAAGGCCCACGAACTTCTTCACACGAAATATGAGGCTTTAGCCCTCTATTCGAAATAATATTGGAGGTTAATATGGAAAAGTTGTTCAAGCTCAAGGAACACGGCACGACGGTGCAGCGGGAACTTGTTGCGGGACTCACCACCTTTCTCACCATGGCGTACATCTTGACTGTCAATCCAAGCATGCTGGGGAGCATCGGTAACGGCATGACGCCGGGGGCGGTTTTTACCGCAACTGCCATTTCAAGCGCCATCGCCACTCTGGTCATGGCTCTTGCGGCCAATCTGCCCGTAGCTCTGGCGCCGGGCATGGGGCTCAACGCCTTCTTTACCTTTACCGTCGTTTTCGGCATGGGGTATTCCTGGCAGATTGCCTTGACGGCAGTTTTCCTGGAAGGCATTCTCTTCATCATTCTTTCCCTCTTTAATGTCCGGGAAGCGATCATCAGGGCGATTCCGATGAATCTTAAAAGGGCCGTAGCGGTCGGCATCGGCCTCTTTATTGCCCTGATTGGTTTTGCCAATGCGGGCATCGTGGTAGGCGACAGCGGTACCATCGTGGGCTTGGGGAACTTTGGTTCCGGCGCGCCGCTTCTGGCGCTTCTGGGGCTTATCATTATCATCGTGCTCTATACGGTGAAGGTACCCGGCGCAATTCTGCTTGGAATCCTTTTGACCACCGTCATCGGTATTCCCCTGGGAGTTACTACCGTTCCCGCAGGCTGGTCTCCCATCGGTCACCCTGACGCTCCCCTCTTCTTCCAGTTTGATTTTTCTTCGATTTTGAGCTTCCAGTTTTTTACCGTTTTCTTTACCTTCCTCTTTGTGGATATCTTTGACACTGTCGGTACCCTGGTCGGGGTTTCCACTCAGGCAGGGTTGATCGGAAAAGACGGTGAGATTCCCCGGGTTAAACAGGCCCTTCTTGCCGATGCGATAGGGACAGTGGCGGGCGCCGCCCTGGGAACCTCCACGGTTACCAGTTATGT
>JAIRXN010000101.1 GCA_031268245.1 Treponema sp.
AACATGATCTTCAAGGACATGGAGACCGAGGCCCGTTTCATCAAGAAACACTATCTCTTAATGCCGCCCCTCACTCCGGCGGATTTTGCGCTCCTGCTTTTGCCGTTGCCGGATGAGATTCACACCCCGGTAGGACCGCCCACAGGCCAGCCGTCTTTGACGGTAACGTATCCCGGCGGCCCCCATCTGCTGATGGTTCATCTCGCGCCGCTTCCCGGCGCGCCGTACTTCACTTATTGATATTTCCCGGCTGTGTTATCATTTGAGGCTGTATTGTAGATGTTCAATATGAACATAAAGATATGGACTTTCATATTACATTCTGCCAATTACAATAACGGATCCATGGTAATACAAGTCATTAGGTTTAGTTGGTAATTTATCATAATCAATTATTTCGATTTTTCCGTCTTGAGGTTCGATTAAATAAGCCTGTTTATGTATGTTGTCTACAATCAAGTTCCTCCAGTGATTAGGCTCATCATAGATCATAGATTTTACCCATTTATCATTGTATAGGCCCATTCTTTTCATTTCATTATTAAATAGAACAAAAAACTCTATTGCATATCCGGTACAAATCTTTTTTGGATATGGCTCCGGCGACTCCTGGGGAGCGCGGCCAATTTTGTTCCCCGTCATTTGGGTTCTGTAATTGTAATCGTAAGTAGTTCGACTGTATATCTGCCTTGCTATACTCTTCCCAATATATGCGTATTGATGAATTTCTTGAGTTTTATTTTGATCTGTACTCTGGGTTGTATTTTGAATTGAATGGTAGCCGGTTGAATTTCCATAAAAAGTTCCGCATGAGACAAATATTAACGATAAAAACAGCACTAATATTTTTTTCATTTAAAACCCCAGCCCATGCAGATAATTTTCGACTTCGTCTTTATTACTAGTATCAATAAAATTTTTACCGGTATTATTAACGGCGCTCTTTTTGGTTATTGTCCACGTTCCATTTCCGTTATATCTGTACTCATAAGAGTCTTTCATAAACAAGTTTGAACTTTGCCGCTGTTCATACGATATGCCAAAGTGTTTCGTTAAAATATCTGATTTTACGACTATTGAGCTTCCGTCTGTCTTGGGTAACACATACTCTACCGTTGGCAAAGGCGCTCTATTAGGTTCTTTTCGTGCCGGACAGCTCTGCACAATATTTATAAAAAATATACCCGCAACGATACTCACAAATAATGCTATAATAAAGGTTTTCGAGCCTGATTGATGGGAGTTATGTTCACGCAGTATTTCCTGGTCAATGACATAATCATCATACGATTGCGGTTCATCATAGTCATTATCCGTCCATTCTTGACCGGAAACATTACTGCCGTCATTTTCCCCCTGGCTACCGGCGGCAGCGTTATCATACACATCGCGTTTCGCTTCATCGCTCAGTACTTCGTATGCCTCGTTTATTTCTTTTATTTTTTTCTCGGCAATTTTTACATTTTTCCCGCAGTGTTTGTCCGGATGAAGCTGCGCGGCGAGAAAACGATACGCTTCTTTTATTTCGCTTTTAGTTGCGTTTCTATCGATGCCTAAAACCGCATAGTAATCATGCTCCATTTAATCAATTCCCTTCGACTTTCATGTTCGATAGAAGTATTTTAATGCTTTATCGTACATATCATTGATTTCTTTCATTTTTTTATCCGGCATACTTTCTACTTTAACAGAACGATATTTTTGAACCGTTTTCCGGTAAGCCCTTTGCAGTTCTTCCCGCTCTTGCGGTGGATATTGGAAACCGAAATAAGAAAAAACTTCATCATAACCAACATTAACAACCGGTTTCGTCTGATTTCCTTTTGTATAATCATTTAGAAACTCTTTGGCGGCTTCATAGTGCCAGTTGGTGTTTATAGCTGTTTCATAATATTCATAAACAAAATCCTGCCTCTGTATGAGGTTTTTACTTTTGTATTTTATCTTTATCCTTTTAGGAGGGATATATAATTTAGATTGCACCATGTCGCAAAAAAAAGGCTCCACGTAATTGGAACCGGCAAAGACAATCACTTCGGCATCCCTATAAAATTTTCCATAATCTCCATTTAAGTAATCATCATTTAGATGAATAAAATCTTTCCATCCGAAATTATCTTTCCGCATTGCATATTTCGGAACCTTTGAATCGGTAGAATAAGTAATATCGTAGAAGGGAATTTTAAAATTCGCCCTGACGATTCCCCACCCGGCAGAAAAGATATAAAAATGATTGTCAAATTCATGATAAAGGTCTCTAAAAATATCGGGTTTATACAAACGGTATGCCTCAACAAGGGCAAGGCTGGGATCTTTTTGTCCATTCGCCACTAAATCCCGCCATGTTCTATTTTCGCCGGGTATTTTATCATCGGGCTTTTGGAATATGACTCCGTTTTGGGATATCATTCGCGGGGAAGCGACAAACTTGAAAGATTTACCTTTATAATAAAACTTGCCTTCTGTTTTGTCGTCTTTTTCGCTGGAACAGCATAATATCGGAATATAATTTTTCTTCATCTGTTATACCTCCACTACAAAATACTTGAAGTTGTTTATCAAGACATTCCAACTAATATGATATTCACCGGATATTTGATGAAAACTTTCATTTTTCTCATTCCCTGTCGGTTTGTATATTTTCCCTTTTAGTGAAACTCCGCTCCTAAATGGAGCGTAAATTCCATCATTCTTTTTTCCTTGCCAAAAATCTGAATCGTTTGTTACAACGATTAAATAACATTTGTCAAAAAGATTACTTGCTTTTAGTTCTTCCAAAAACTTAATGTCTTCAACAAATTTATACATTTGCTCGGGAACCTGCCCGTTCATTGGCATTTTAAGTTCAAAGGCAATGGCCAAACCATTATATTGTTCTATTATTATATCGGCTTCTTTCTTTGAGAATATTTTTTGATTTAACCTGTAATACCCGATGTTTCTTTCAGGGAAAATACAGTCTTCGTCATATATTTTTGCAAGCTGCATTAAAAGTTTAAATTGAAAAGTTGCCTCAATATAAAAGTTATCAAATTTTATATTTCTCAACAATTCGTCAATTTTTACCAAATTCATAACTTTTTCCTTGAAAGCAAGACTACCCCATCCATTTTATTTTGTCAAGTTTTTTCATTCGCAGCGGGGTCTGATACTCAAGATCCTGCTCACCGGTTCGCGGGGGAGCCTTGTGGCGGTTAAAAAGGTAATAGACCCCACTGCGAATAAAAAAAGCAGCAGAACCGCTTGCGGGCGGCGTCTGCTGCTTCCAGCCGGAATCTTTAGGCTTCTTTAGAAATACCGCTTCAAAAGGCCGCGGAAACCGGCGCAGTGGCGGGCTTCGTCACGGGCCATTTCGTGGACCGAGTCGTGGATTGCGTCATAGCCGCGTTCCTTGGCCCGTTTGGCAATATCGGTCTTGCCGGCACAGGCGCCGTATTCGGCTTCAACTCTCAGTTCAAGGTTCTTCTTGGTACTGTCGGTAATCGCTTCGCCGAGCATTTCGGCAAAGCGGGCGGCATGTTCGGCTTCCTCAAAGGCATAGCGTTTGTAGGCTTCGGCAACTTCAGGATAGCCTTCCCTTTCGGCAACACGGCTCATGGCAAGATACATACCGACTTCGGAACACTCGCCATTGAAGTGAGTCCGGAGATCTTCGATGATGTCCTGTTCAACTCCCTTGGCAACGCCTACCACGTGTTCGGCGGCGAAACCGTCACTGACAGTTTGTTCCCTGAACTTGGAAGCGGGGGCCCCGCAGGTGGGGCATTTCTCCGGAGGCTGATCGCCTGTATGAACGTAACCGCACACTTGACAAACCCATTTTTTCATTTTTTCGTCTCCCGTAATTAAAAATAATGCTATTACAGCGGTACAAGCCGACGGCTCTAACCGGTGTTTACATGTAGATCTGTCCCGAAACCCGGGACAGGCTTGTTTTTCAGACAGTCTTCACAGTAACCATAAAGTACTGTCTTGCTGGTATCAATGGAAAAGCTGTCCATCTTGAAGGATAATTTTGCGCCCAGCTCTTCCTGAAGCTCCACAGGCAGATCCATAATCTTTCCGCAGCTTTCGCATATAAGGTGGCTGTGTCCTTCCGTCCTTCCGTCGAAACGTTCCTCCCCGTTTACCACTCCGAGGGAGGCCGCTGCTTTTTCTTCCCGGAAAAGACCGAGGTTCCTGTAGATCGTTCCCAGTGAGAGGCCGGGAATCGAGGGTTTCAGCTCTTCATAGATCTGCCGGGCGCTGGGATGATCCCTCCTTGCGCAGAGGGCCATGAGTATGGCGTCCCGTTTGCAGCTATGTTTTTTTGCTTTCCTTGCTCTTGACATATTACAATAATAATTATTATTATTATTTTCAGTTAAGTCAAGCCTTTTTTTGGGAGTTGAAGCGATTTTCCAGGGATGTTATCATGGATGTCATTAGATTGGATAAATAAGATCAACGAGGTGTGTATGCAGTCTTTGGGAATTAACATAGGATCCACCAGCCTGAAAATGGTTTTATTGGAAGATACCAGGGTAAAATGGAGCGCCGCAGTCCCTCACGAGGGGGATTTTTATGCGGCTGTAGGCCGGCTGCTGGAAGAAGGCCATGCTGTCGAAGAGACGCCCGCGCTGGTTACCGGGAATGAGGGACGCTTCATGTTCAATGTGGCCGGTACCCTGGAACCTCTCTGTGTTGAAGCCGCTCTGCGGGTTCTGAATCTCAAGGCCGATGCCGTGGTAAGCATGGGCGGTGAGGATCTGGTGGTTTACTCCCTGGATCAGAACGGGAAGATTATCAATAACTTCTCCGGCAACAAATGTGCCAGCGGTACCGGGGAATTCCTTAAGCAGCAGCTTGCCCGTATGGATATGACCATGGACGACATCGACAAGGTGCCTGACACCGCCAAGGTCTATCCCCTCTCCACCCGGTGTTCTGTATTCATGAAGAGTGACTGCACCCACAGGCTCAACAAGAGAGAGGCAACAAAGGACGATATTGTCCTTTCCCTGAGCGATGTCATGGCGGTCAAGGTTATCGACTTTTTGAAGCGGGCCAAGATTACAAAGGGGAAGGTGATTCTCACCGGGGGTATCACGCTCAACCGTCATATCATACGGTTTATCCGGGAAAAGGCGCCGGAAATCGAATTTATCATCCCCGATACGGCTCCGGTCTTCGAGGCTCTGGGAGCCGCGGCTCTGGCGCCTCAGTCGGGAAGTCCTCTTCCCGCGGCGGGCAGTCTTCTCAAGCCCAACGAGATTCGTTTCGGTTCCCTTTCGGCCCTGAAAGACTGGGCGGGCAGGGTAAAGAGTTTCGAGAGGGGAGAGGGCAAAGTGAAGGCCGGACGGCCCTACATTCTGGGGGTTGACGGCGGTTCTACCACTACCAAGGCATGTCTTGTGGATATGGAAACCGACGAGGTCGTGGCAAGCCATTACGGCCGCACCCATGGCGATCCGGTAAAGGCTCTCAGGGAATGTCTGGGGATCCTGCAGGAGAAGGTTATTGCCGACACGGGAAGCAAGGATATTGATATACGCCTTGTGTCTACCACGGGTTCCAGCCGGGAGATACTGGGGGTCTTCCTGGAAACTCCCGGTGTGTACAATGAAATTATCGCCCATTCGGTGGGGACTACCTATTTTGACGCAGAGGTGGAAACGATCTTTGAAATCGGGGGCCAGGATGCAAAGTATGTGTTCCTGAAAAACGGGGTTCCCATCGACTACGCGATGAACGAGGCGTGTTCCGCCGGAACCGGTTCCTTCCTTGAGGAGTCCGCCGCAGGGGATCTTTCGATCCACAGCGCCAAAGACATCGGGCCAATCGCGTTGGGAGCCGACGCTCCGCTTAAGTTTGGGGAGCACTGCAGCGCCTTTATCAACAGCGATATCCGCAAGGCGGTTCAGCAGGGGGCAACCAGGGAGAACATCACCGCGGGCATTGCCTGTTCCATCGTTTCCAATTACCTGAACCGGGTGGTGGGCAACAGAACCGTTGGCGGGAAGATCTTTTTGCAGGGCGGGGTCGCCAAGAATCCTGCGGTGCCTCTGGCCTTTGCCATGCTTCTCGACAAGGAAATTCTCGTGCCCCCTGCGCCTGAGCTGATGGGCTGTTTCGGCGTTGCCCTTCTTGCCAAGCGCAAGCATGCCGACGGCCTTCTTGAAGAGCGCAGAGTTGTCATCGACGAACTTTTGAGCCGGGAAATCGGGTATGAGCGGGTCTTTACCTGCCGGAGCTGCGACAACCTCTGCCCCATTCAGGTGCTCACCGTGGCGGGCCACAAGTACATGTTCGGCGGCCGCTGCAACAAGTACACGAATATGCGCAAGTTGGTAAAGGATGTACCGGTTTTTGATTATGTTGAAAAGCGGCAGAGGATGCTCTTTGAAGAGTTTGCCGCCCCGGCGGAGACACAGGAAAAACACAATTTTACCGTCGGCATCCCGCGAGCTTTCAGCGTTCATACACTCTATCCGCTCTATTCATGGTTCTTCCATGAGCTGGGGATCAAGACCTTCCTTTCCACAGAGGTGGCCCATGCGGGTGTTGCCAGGGCGGAATCCACCTACTGTTTCCCCGCGGAAATTGCCCATGGAGCGGTGCAGGACTGTCTGGACAAGGGCGCCGACTATGTGCTGCTTCCCCATTTCCGCGATATGCCCTCCTACGAAGAGAATGTACACGCAAACTTTTGTCCCATAACACAAAGTCTGCCGTATTATATAGAAAAGGCTTTCCCGGACATCGACAAGAAATGCTGGCTGCCTTTGGTGGTGAGTTTTAAATTCGGCGAAGGCAAGGCGCTGGAGCTTTTCTGTCTCATGACAGCCCTCCTGGGTATAAGCGAAGAGGAAACGAAGGCGGCTTTTGAAAAGGCCCTGGCAAAGCAGAACGAGTACTTTGAAGCGTGCAAAGCTCTGGGGAAAGAGGCGCTTGAAGAATCCCGTAAGGCAGGCCGCCCTGTAATAGCCCTGCTGGGGAGGCCCTACAATGCCTTTACCGCGGAGGCCAACATGGGGATTCCCCGTAAATTTACCACCCGCGGTTACTCTATCGTACCCTTTGACATTCTTCCGTTCCAGGATGAAAAGATTTTCCCCAACATGTACTGGTACTACGGCCAGCAGGACGTGAAGGCGGCAGAACTCCTCAAGAAAGAGGATAACATCTACCTTACCTATATCACAAACTTTTCCTGCGCGCCGGATTCCTTTATCCTCCACTACATCAAGTGGGTAATGGGGCAGAAGCCTTTCCTTGTGCTGGAACTTGACAGTCATTCTGCGGATGCCGGTGTTGACACGCGGGTTGAGGCTTTCCTCGATATCATCGACGGCTACCGGGCCAAGAAGGTGGAAATTGAAGCGGAACGCTTCGACAACGGCTGGAAATTCGTTGCCGAAAAAATTCCGGGAGCCTCATCTTCCAAAAGCGCCTTTGACCTGCGTATAGATAATACCAAAACCGGCGAGAGGGTTCCCATCGTGGGGAATAAACGGGTAAAGGTACTGCTCTCCAACATGGGGGCCATTTCTACCGAGTATATAGGAGCCGCGGTGCGGAGCCTGGGGATCAATGCGGAGGCTCTGCCGGTTGCAACGCCGAAGACCATACAGCTTGCCCGGTCCCACGCTTCCGGCAAGGAATGTGTGCCGAGTCATCTGGTGCTGGGCGGAGCATTACAGTATTTCTGGAGCGAGAAGTACCGCAAGGACGAACTCTACCTTCTCTTTGTGCCCATCACCACAGGCCCGTGCCGCACGGGGCAGTACTATGTCTACTACGAAAACCTCTTCAAGGATCTGCGTCTTGAAAACGTGGTTATCTTTATCCTTTCCGCGGATAATTCCTACGGGGAACTGGGGCCGGGCTTTGCCAAGGAAATGTGGCGGGGCTTTGTGCTTTCAGATTATCTCAAAGACATACAGACCAGCCTCAAGGCTCTTGCCGCCGACCCTGAAAAGGCGGTTGCCGATTATGAGCAGATCTGGCGCGGCCTCATGCATACCGTGGAATTTGAACCGAAGAAAATCTGGAAGCAGCTTGAGGCAGTTGCCGGGGAAGTTAAAAAGATACCGCTTAAACGGAAACTCGCAGACTGCCCGCGGGTACTTATCGTGGGAGAGATCTATGTCCGCCGGGATGATTTTGCAGTCGGCGAGTTGACGGATCTGATGAGCGAGCGGGGCATTGTAGTAAAGGTGGCGGGTATCTGCGAATGGATACACTACCTGGACTTTGTGCGGGAGTATTCCTACAAGAAACTTATTCGCCTTGAAAAACCGGGGAGACGGCTCTTTTCAAAGCCATGGAAGGATCTCAAGATGCTGGAAATTGAAGAGTGGTGGAAACACTCCATCGAAAAGAAGGTCCTGAAGATCCTCAATCCCACGGGCCTTGTTCCCGAAACCCCCCACGATATGCACGAGATCATGGAGAATACCCAGCGGAACTTTGTCAATCTGGAACTTAACAGCGAAATTGCCGTTTCCACCGGAGGAGCGGCCACCGCCATGGAGCATGGCTACTCGGGAATCGTGAATATCAGCCCCTTTGCCTGCCTTATCGGCCGGGTAATCGAAGGACTCTTTACCCCCTGGGCCCGGGAACGGAACTACCCGATCCTCTCCGTGGAGGTAGACGGAAACCTTCTGCCTCCGAATATCGTGAACAAGCTCAACATCTTTATGGTAAACGTGCTGCGTTTCCGGGGCGGCAGCGATCTTTCGCTCCTCGTGGACGCAGCCGGGAGCCGCAACCGCAGGTTCCCCACCGGCGACACAAAAAAGGAAAAAACCGCGGCTGTACATTAGACTTGTTCAGTAACCAACCGGGTTATCGAACAAGTCCTATATTTCGTTCAATACAGTTCCTGGAACCAAGCCCCCGCAGCCCCAAGCCGCCGGGTAACATTTTCTCTTTCCCCCTCCCGAATCCCGCTTACTACTACCCTCAGGTAATCGCCATACCGTTCGTAATTCGGGCTAAATCCGGCTTCAACCAGACGGTTATAGACTGCCATGGCGTTTCTTGCATCATGAAAGGCCCAGCCTGTGCCTTATAGATGTTTGACTATCAAGACCGCCCTGACGGGGTAAAATACAGGGGGGGGGTAGCACCCATATGCGTTTACTTTGAAAAAAGATAACCACGGACAGCACTGACAAGCACGGACAAAAGAGAGAATTTCAGCCAAAAGTCCGTGTTGTCCGTGTGGTCTGTGGTCTGTGGTTAATCAATAGTAATAAGTAAACGCATATGGGTTTAATACCCCGCCGCTTGCGCGGGGAGGTT
>JAIRXN010000134.1 GCA_031268245.1 Treponema sp.
CCCGAGATAAGGAAGCCTGCGAAACGGTAGCGATCCGGTCTGAGGCCCAGCGAGACAAGGGCCGCCTGGTGTTTTTCGCAGGCCCGCAGGCGGAAGCCGAAAGGGGTTTTGTAGAGCAGAATCCATGCGGCAAGGAGGAAGATCCAGCCTGCATAGACATAGAAACTGTGGTTTGAAAAGATATCCCCCAGAACAGGAATTCCTGAAATTCCGGGTATGACAATGTGTTTGAGACGGGGAATTTGATTGAAGCTTAGTACGCCCCGGCTGGCAAAGATGCGGAAGGAGAGTACCACGGTGATGCCTCCCGCAAAGAGATTGGCCGCGAGTCCTGCGATAAAAACATTTGCCCTGAGTTTAAGCGTTACCGCTCCCAGCAGGGCCGCCAGAGAGGCGGAGGCAAGGATCGCCGCGATTACTCCCAGGGCTGTACTGCCTGTAAAATAGCTGCATACAATGGCGCTGAAGGCCCCGGTAAGGAGCAGCCCTTCCAGCGCAATGTTCAGCATTCCTGCCAGCTCTGTAAAGAGCCCCCCCGTTGCGGCAAACAGCAGGGGTGTCATGATCGTAACTGCGCTGTGAAGCATCACAGATCCCCCCGTTTTCTGAAGCGTTTCGTCTTAAAGAGATCCAGGAGTACCGAACTTGTAACGAGAAAGAATATCACCGATTGTACGATGGAAGAAATTTCAAAAGTCATGTCGGAGAACTGCATTGCCATTCTGGCCCCCGATCCAATCCAGGCAAAAAACAGCGCCGCGGGGATTACCGCGAGAGGCCGTGAACGGGCAATGAGCGCGACGGCAAGGCTGTTCCAGCCCATTCCCGCGGAAAATTCCTTCATGGTGGAATAGTAGGTGCCGAAAACCGCCATGGCTCCGCCTGAACCATAGAAGAATCCCGAAAGAAACATTGACAGCACGGTTGTTCCGGCGATGTTGATCCCTCCGTATGCGGCAAAGCGGGGACTCTGGCCGCAGATTCTGATTTCGTAGCCTGCCCTGGTTTTGTAGAGAAATATATGCACCAGAACTACCGCGATGAGCGCCGCAAGCAGGGCTGTGCTGAGAGCGGAGGGGGGGAGAATCCTGGAAAGGCGGAAATTTTCGGGTATTTTCCCGGTAGACTGGAGATTGGTTCCGCTGTCCAGGAAGGGTCCTGTTACAAGGTAATTGATGATCAGAATCAGCGTATTGGAGAGGAGAAAACTTGTGATCAGTTCATTGGTGTTCCATCTCGCCTTGAGAAAGCCGGAAAGGGCCGCCATGAGTGCGGCAAACAGGCTTCCTGCAAGAAACGCAAGGCCCAGGCCCGCCTGACCGGGAAGGCCCAGACCGGAGAAGGCCAGGGCTGAAATGGTAGCGGCAAAGGCCCCGGCGTAGATCTGCCCTTCGCCGCCGAGATTAAAGTTCCCCCCGCGCAGGGCAATGGAGATCCCAAGGCCGCCGAAGATCAGCGGAATGGCGCTGTTGATCAAATTTCCGGTATAGTAGGTATTCTGCAGAGGCCCCAGGAAAAAATAGCGCAGGGTTTTTACAGGATTCCTACTGAGGAGGAAGGCCAGCATGATAAGTACAAGGAGCGATATGCCGAGGATCAGGACAAGGCCGCCGGCATTCTCCAGCGCGGAACGAATCTTTGAATGTAGAAGAGTCTTATGTTCTTTCATGAAGTTTCTCTTCCTGTCCGGAACAAGCTCATGTTTTTTTAAGCCCCAGCATCCGCTCTCCGATCTCTTCCTTGATGTTCCTTGTCTCCTCCGTGGCAGGGGAATGCAGGGGATTTTCCCTCTCCGCGGCGATTGAACCACGGTAGAGCACAATGATCCTGTCGGCCAGGGCAAGGATCTCGTCCAGGTTGGAAGAAATGAGGATCACGGCGGTTCCGCTGTTTCTCAGGGATTCCATCTGGCTGTAGACATAGAGACTGGAGGAAACATCAAGCCCCCGCGTGGGTTCGCAGAAGACGATGTAATCATTGTACTGTTCAATTTCCCGTGCCAGAACGGTCTTTTGTATATTCCCCCCGGAAAGAAAGGCTAAAGGCATGGAACTGTTTCCCGCAATCGCATAGCGATCCAAAAGTTCCGCGGCAAACGCCTCGCTCTTTCTTCTATTCAGAAAACCCCATTCGGAAAATTCCCTGCGGCGGTTTATGATGATGTTTTCCCAGACCGGGGCGGAAGCCGCGCTGCCGTATGCGATTCTGTCGGAAGGGACATAGGCCAGGCCCCGTCTGCGCAGTTTTTCCGAATTGCAGCGGCTTATATCCTCTTCCCGGCAGCGGATTCTTCCTGAATTCAGGGGGAGAAATCCCCCCAATACCGCTTCCAGCACCCCGAGGCCGTTTCCTCCGACCCCGGCAAAGGCGAGGATCTCTCCTTCATGCACGGAAAAACTTATCCTGTTAAGCAGAGGCTGTTCCTGATTCCGGCGTCTCACCGTAACATCCTGAAAACTTAATACCGTCCTGTCCGAAACAGGCTTTCTCTTTAACGGGACTTCCCGGGGGGAGGCCGGGAACCCGCTCGCACAGGGGAACATTCGCTCCCCGGCAGAAGGCTCACGTCTCCTGTACATGAGACGCGAAATTTCGCGCTCATCCAGATCCGCAGTATCTCTGACGGCTGTCAATTCCCCCCTCCGCATCACCACTACCCGGTCCGAGATCTCCTTTATTTCACTCAACTTGTGGGTGATTAAAATCAGGGACTTTCCTGTTTCCGCAAGAATCCTGAGGCTCTTGAACAATGATTCTGTCTCCCGATCCGTCAGCACGGCCGTGGGTTCGTCAAGAATCAGAATATCTACATTACGGTAGAGCATTTTAACTATCTCTACCTGCTGCATTTCTCCTACCGTAAGGCTCCCTACGGTCTTCCCGGCCTCAATCGAAAAATGGTGGGCATCGATCACCTTTTGAACCAGTGCATTCGATTTAGCAGTATCAAGAAAAAACTTAAATTTTTTCGGTTCAATGCCCATGACTACATTCTGAGCCACCGTAAATTCGGAGAAGAGCATGAAGTGCTGGTGTACCATGCCGATCCCGAGTCTGTTGGCGTCCAGCGGAGAATGAATGGCGGCGATCTTCCCCCGGATACGGATCTCGCCTTCGGTTGCGGGAGTAAGGCCATAGAGGATTTTCATCAGGGTGCTTTTCCCCGCGCCGTTTTCACCTGCCAGGCAGAGTATCTCCCCACGGCGCAGATCCAGGGAAACCTCACGGTTCGCCGCAGAGCTGCGGTCCGGATATACTTTGGTGATACGGCGCATTTCAAGGATCGTTTCCATGGGGTATTACAGGGGAGGAAGGCTGTAGGGTATCTTTCCTGCTTTTACATCGGCAAAGAAACTGTCGAATTTATTCCGTATATCTTCCGGCACATAGGAAGTGTAGAGCGGATCATCGGCAATGAAGCCGAGGTATCCTTCTTTTACCCCCACGGTTCTGGATGTACCGTACTGGATCTTTCCCTCAAGCGCGTTGAGAAGAATCTCTTCCACCAGTTTTTTCTGTTCCATGATGCCGCAGCCGACTATGACTCCCGGCGCCGCACTATATTCGTTGGTGTTGTGGAATACCACATAGGCGCCCTGTTCCGCTGCGGTCTTGATCAGCCCCTGGGCGGCGCCTCCCGCAATGGCGGCAAAAACATCGGCGCCTCCCGCGATCATGCTGGAGGCAAGGTCTGCGGCCTTGTTGGCATCGTACCAGTTGCCCACCACCCGGAAGTCGAGGCTTATACCGGGATCCGCCATCCTTGCGCCGTCAAGGAAGCCGGGAACAATATGCTTGTCGAGCAGGGGGTACTCCTGGGCGGCGATAAAACCGATCTTTTTTTCCGGGTTTGCCTTTGCCATACGGCTTGTGGTGATCAGCCCTGCCAGATAACCCAGGTAGAGAGACTGTTCGTACTGATTGTACATATACGTGCAGATGCTGTTATTCCCCGTGTAGGAAGCATCGGTAATAACAAATTTCTGATTGGGAAAACGCTTTCCCACACCGGCGCAGATTTCCGGAAGCGAAGGATTTGAACCAAGCACCAGATCGAATTCCCCGCTTGCCACAAGAGAGCTGAGCTGTTCCTCCCATTCAGCCTGATTGAAACCCGCTTCGTATATCTTTACAGAAACGTTACTGTGGGACGCTGCAAAACTTTCCGCTCCGGCAGCCATGAGTTCGTAAGGAGGACTCCCCGCCAGCATCCCGGTAATATAGACAAGAACCGACAACGAAGAAGAGCGCTGCTCCCCGGTCTCCTTCTTCCCGCCTGCGGATACCGGTTCCCCAAACATACAGAGCAGCGCCGCGGCCAGCACTACCGCCGGCGGCAGCAGTGTCGTAAAAATTGATTTTATCCTTTTCATTCGTCAATAATCGCATTAAGACGTATCCTGTTCAATACGAAGAACGGAGCCTTTGGTACAGTTCGCGGTAGTTTTCAAAAAGCCTGTCATAGACCGGTTTTGCCTCCGGGTCGGGATGGTACGTTTCGCCGCCCTGGAAGAGGGCCTCCCCCGCCTCTTTGAAACTTCCGTAATAGCCGAGCGCGGCGGCCCCGGTCACGGCAAGACCCACAATTTCCGCGGGAGGCCCGGCGGGGCAGAGTACCGTCTTCCCCGTAACATCAGCCTTGAGCCGGTTGAGAAAAGGACTTGCCGAAGGACCGCCCGTAACCCGCAGTTCGGAGACCTCGGCCCCGCATTC
Source organism: Treponema sp. (assembly GCA_031268245.1). GTDB lineage: Bacteria > Spirochaetota > Spirochaetia > Treponematales > Breznakiellaceae > JAIRNJ01. The sequence continues at coordinate 4,714 of JAIRXN010000134.1, forward strand.
TTCCATCACGGTGATCACATCCCGAATCGCAAGGCAGACCCCCTCGGCCACGGCCCGGGCCATCTCCTTCCGTCCTGTGGAAAGACTGAGCCCCATGAACACCCCCCTGGCCTCCGGATCCCAGATGGGAGCCCGTTCCCCGGCAAGGTAGGGCAGAAAGAGAAGACCGCCCCGTTCCGCTCCGGCGGCCAGATCGTAAAAGACGCTGTAAGGCTTTTTTTCCAGGCCCAAAAGCTCCCGCGCCCAGTCAAGCGCCTTTCCCGATGTGGAGATGATCCCCGAAAGATTCCAGAAAGGCTTTACCGGGTGGCCGTAACTCATCAAGCGGCTGTCCATGATGCGGTCTTTGGTACACAGATTGATCCCTTCGGAGGTTCCGGAACGGTCGCATGCCTGGCCGGGACTGCTTATCCCGGTACCGAGGATTGTCATGAAGAAGTCCGGCCCTCCGGCAAAGACCTTGACGCGGGAGTCAAACCCAAAACGGGCCGCCGCTCCGGGAAGGAGACCGCCGATATAATCGCCGGGAAACACAAAGGGAGGGAATTTTTCCCTGTCGAGGCCTGTTTTTTCCAGAAGAGACTCATCCCAGTACCAGCGTTCAAAGCCCTCCGAAGGGAAGACGGTGCGGGCCTCTCCGGTCAGCGCGTATACCAGGTATTCCGAACTGGAGAGAAAGAAACGGGTTTTTTCGTAGAGCGCGGGCTCACGGTTTTTTATCATCAGGGCCTTGGGAAGATAGAAACCCGGATCGACAAAGGCGCCCACAAACGCAGATACGGTTTCCGCCTCCGCCTCCGCACGCCTGTCAAGCCAGTACCGGGCCGGAGCGGCATCCAGGCTGAGCCTCCCCAGGCTGTCAAGGCCCGGCTTCCCGGTAACAGGAACGAGGGTAGGGCCGTTTCCGCTCACGACAAGGGCTTGCACTTTTCCGGCCCCTCCAAGCCGCTCAAGGGCGCTTTCAAAGGCTCTCAGCCACTGGGAAGGATCGGAATGCAACATGGACAGGGGAATGGAGACGGGTTCAGAGAAAGCGCCCGCCCAGAGGGCAGCCTTAAAGGTCGTAGTTCCAATATCTATGAGCAGCAGCATCGTTTCCTATTCTTTGCGGACGGGCGCTAACTATGGTGAAAGAGCAGCACAACTTCATCCTGGGTGTCCGCGGCGATAAGCTTCTCCCGGATCTCTTCATCCTTGAGAACGGAACCCACATTCGCCAGAAACTGTACATGGGGGCCGGAACTCGTCCTGGGCGAGAGCACCATGATGAAGATTTTCGACTTCTCTCCGTCAATGGAATCAAATTCCACCCCTTTCCGGCTTATCCCCACGGCCGCGCAGATCTCCTCAACTCCGTCGGTCTTGCCGTGGGGCAGGGCAATGCCGTGCTGCATGCCGGTACTCATCGCTTTTTCCCGTGAAAGAACATCCTGAAGCGCCTCTTCCCGGTTTGTGAGCTTTTCCCGCCGGTCGAGGAGATCCACCATTTCCGTGATTACCTCCTCTTTCGTGCGTCCTTTCAGGTTGAGGATGACGCAGTCCCGCTGGATAAGACCCAGAGGCCCCTTGCGGGAAAACCCATCCATATCGGCCAGTTCCTTCTTCATCGCGGCGGGGTCGGAATTTGCCTTGAGCTTCAGTACCGCTTCGGAAAGGTTGAGGATCAACTCGTACACGGCAGTTTTAACAAAGGGCATGTCCTCGGCGGCGCCTTCAATCGAAAGATCCTCAGCCTTCCGCGTAATGATCAGGATGATGTTGTCCTTCCGCGCCTGTATGATCCCCTCATCATCATTCAGAGTCTGAACAAAGAAACCTTCCGCCCGCAGATCCCGGAGCAGGGTATCGATGACAAGATTCGCCACTTCAGGGCTGTTAAAGTCCCAGTGAACCTGGATACTGTCGCTGCCCTTGACAGGCTTCCGGGTACCCATGCCCTTTATTTTGAGACTGGCGCTGAGGAGAGGAGGAGCGGCCAGGGTGGTAACCAGAGTCATAAGGATGATCACCGCAAAGAGTTCCTTGTCCAGCACACCCGATGCCAGCCCGATACCGGCGATAATCAGGGCCACCTCGCCCCTAGGTATCATACCGGTTCCGATACGCAGAGCTCCCCGGCGGTTGAAACCGAGAAGCAGAGCGGGCCCGCCGCAGCCTATAACCTTTGCCACAATCGCTGCCACGACGTAGATAAGACTAAAACCCAGTACCGCAGGCGAAAAGATCTCCCGCAGATCCACCATCATACCCATCACCGCAAAGAAAAGAGGCACAAAAAATTCATAGAGCCCGTGAAGGCGCTCCTGAATAATCGCCGCAATATCGGTACGGGAGAGCGAAAGCCCGGCAATATAGGCCCCGATGATCATGGCAAGCCCCTGCTTTTCAAAAAAACCCGAAAGAATCAGCGCCACCCCCAGGGCAAGCACGGAAAAATCGAAAGAATGCCTGAAAAGCTTGAGAAACGAGGCAAGCTGCCGCGAAAAAATCAGCCCCAGTACGGTAAAACCCAGCCATATACCAAAAGCCTTGCCCGCTATAAGGAGAATCCCCCCCGCGTCAAGACCCCCCGCTTCGACATTACCGGAAAGCACCGCTACAAGCCCCATGACCACGGCCAAGGCAATGATCCCCAGCACATCGTCAAAAACAGCCGCGGCCAGAATCGTTACCCCTTCGGGCGAATCCATCTTCTTCTGGTCGGAGAGAATACGCGCCGTGATCCCCACGGAAGTGGCGGTAGAAAGAATCCCCAAAAAGAGACAACGCGGATCCAAAAGAGGCGCATGGAGCAAAAACACGCCGCTGGCCGCGCCCCGCCCAAAGGAAAAAATCACCCCCCCGAATCCGATGACGACCCCCGCCACCGAATAGCGCAGAAAAAGCGCCAGATCCGTCTCCAGCCCCGATGTAAACAGCAGAATAATCGAGGCTACCGTGGCAAAGGCATAGAGTTCAGGACTTACCGCCATGTTTCCCCCGCCGGGAAGCGGGAAAATCCCCAGCGGAAAGCCGGGCAGCGGCAAGGCCCCCAGAGCGTAGGGCCCGATGACGATACCCGCCAGAAGCTCGCCCAGCACAGGAGGAATCCCGATCTTCTTTACCAGCCGCCCCCCCAGCCTCACGGCAAAAAGAATGATCCCAATTTGAAGCACAAGTTCAGACATTAAGCCGGTCATATATTCTCCGTATATGCCTTTCCGAGTTTTGTTAAAAATCGTATTTGCATACCGTAGATAATCTCATGGAGGGTAAACCATTGTCAATTAAGGCTGTCCGCAAAGTAACCGGCTCTGCGGACAGACACTAATCAGTACAGGGCTTCCTGTAAATTTTTTACATTTTGGGACATTAATTTGTAATAGCTTTCTCCCCGGTCAAAATCCCTTTGGGAAATGTTGTGAACCGCATGGAGCAGCAGTTTTTTTGTCCCCGTTTCCTCGCAGATCGTATCGGCGATTTTTTCGTTGGACAGTTCAATGTGGAAGACCGCGGGGATCTTTTCCGCCCTCACCTTTTCAATCAGGAAGGCCACGGTAGCGGCGCTGCATTCGGTTTCGGTTGAGCAGCCGGGGAATGCGGCAAAGTACTCAAGGCCGTAGGCATCGGCAAAGTAACGGAAAGGGAAACGGTCACCGAACACGAAAGTTTTCCGTTTTGCGCCGTTTACGACATTCTGAAAGGCGTCGTCCAGGGCCGTTAGTTTTTCCAGATAGGATCCCGTGTTGCGTGCATAGACCGCCGCATTGGCGGGGTCCCGTTGTTCAAGTACACTGGAGATCTTCTGTACAATGAGTTTCGCGTTTTTGGGGGAAGTCCAGACATGCTCATCGTATTCGGGGCCCTCCGCTTCCTCCTCTTCTTCTTCCTGCATCCCCTCGACGACAACTTCCTCCACCACTTCCACGCAGTCCATGAGGGTAACGATTTCCATGCGGCTCGTATCCATTGATTCGATGATACGTTCAACCCAGGCATCGGATTCGCCGCCCACATAGATAAAGACATCGCAGTTTTGCACTTTGATAATATCCTGAGGGCTCGGATCATAGGAGTGGCTTTCCGATCCCGGCCTAAGCAGCATGGTGAGATTAATCTTGTCTCCGGCCACCTCGCGGACAAAATCGTAGGGCGGGAAGATGGTAGTAACCACGTTTATTTTTCCGTCCGCCCTTCCCGCAGCCTTCCGCCCTCCGGCCGGTAAGACTACGGCCAGGGACGCCAACACGCATATAAAAAGAACCATTCGTTTCATACAAACTCCTATAAAAAGCGGACGTCTCGCCGCTTAGGTAAATCGCTTAAAAATGCGATTTTGTAAGGCTTTAGCCTGAAAAATCGCAAGACTTGTTCAGTAACCAACCGGGTTATTGAACAAGTCAAATAACTCCTGAACCTCTTACAAAACTTGAGCACGTTTTGCCGGGGGCAGGATCAGCAGTTCATTTTTACTTTAAGCTGTACGGCACTTAAAGGAACAAAACGGAAAACGGCGAATTTCAAAATAAAGACGACCGTCAAGAGAGCGGCCGCGGAGAAACCGGGATAAGAGGCGGCGCTTTTTAACTCCCGGAAAAAATTTTCCACCCTCTGTATCAGGAGGCACAGGGGGCATCCTTCGCCGGAACAATCGTGATCTTGGTGAAAGAGAATATAGCCTTCTAAAAAGAGGGCGGCCATGACAAAGCAAAGGCCCAGGCACAACCATCCCGGCCTGTTCGCAGGCTTAGCCACCATAGGCGCCCCCGGCAAGACACTTTTGGCAGGTTCCGTAAAAAACAGTCCTAAGCAGATTGATCTTAAAATTATGGCTGCGGAGGAGATGTTTTTCGATCTTATCCAGCAAATCGCAGTCCGCATGGATGAGATCGCCGCAGATTTCGCACTTCAAATGGAAATGATCCCGGCATTTTGCCGCGTCTATGTACTGGTAACAGGCGCTTTTGCCCTCATTCAACACATATTTGCGGATCTTTCCCCCGGCCGCCAGTTTCTCCAGATGCCGGTAGATAGTGGCCTGCCCAATAATCTCTTCGGTATCCTCAAAATGCCTCGCTATCTGATTGACCGTGACATGAGTTCCCCCAAGGGACTCCATGTAATCAAGGATGCGCCGTCCCTGGCGGGTATGATGATTTGCCGGACGTGTTGCCATAGGTCTGTATCATAGCATAATGGACAGAGACTGTCAATATGAAAATGAATATCATTTTTAATTTTATTCGCAACGAAGGGTATATACTCCATGTTCCCCCCGGAGCAGTAAAGTTTGCACCTGTCCTGAAGTCCCGGCGGGAACCGCCATCAGATCCGCTCCGAAGCGTTTGGTCATGGTATCCGGGCTCTGGCGGAGATTCAGGGTAAGAACGGAGCCGTCAAACAGGGTAAGGGCAAGGATCCCCGCCACCCCCGCAAGACAGGCGGTACGGAAGGGACGAGCTTTAAGGTTTTCAAGGACAGGCCCCGGTATCTAAATTTCGTCTTTTCATACCAACGACACGAACTTTTGTTTTGATTCGCAGGCCTGGTAATCAACCGGATAGTGATCCATCTCTCCGTATACATTTTGTATCTTCCGGTAAGTCCAGCCTTCAATGGGCGCACCCAGCCGTATCCCGATGATCTTTGCAAGCCAGCCTGCATATATTTTTTCAATATATTCCGGTTTAAGTTTTGTTATGATTTAAAAATTCATCCTTTTTCCATTCCAAATATAGTTGGGCTGTTCCAAATCTTCAGCTTTTGGAACAAGATCGCTTTATTCGCAGTGGGGTCTAATACCCAAGAACCCGCTCGCCGGCTCACGGGGGA
>JAIRXN010000161.1 GCA_031268245.1 Treponema sp.
TTTAAAAGAGGCCGTACTCGTCCGGAGATTTTTTTGCAAGGTTGAGGTGTTTATAGCCAAGAGCGGTTACCATGCGGCCTCTGGGGCTCCGCTGGAGGAGGCCCGCTTGAATAAGGAAAGGCTCGTAGTAATCCTCCAGAGTCTCCACCGATTCCCCGATGGAAATTGCCAGTGTTTCCGCTCCCACAGGGCCGCCGCCGTAACGTTCAATGATCATCCTGAGGATCTCCCTGTCGTAGCGTTCCAGGCCGAGACTGTCAATCTCAAGCCGTCTGAGCCCTTCGCATACCACTCTCCGGCCGATCCTGCCGCCTTCTTCAGGCATCACCTGGGCAAAGTCCCTCATGCGCCTGAGCAGACGGTTTGCGACACGGGGAGTGCCCCTGGCGGAAGCCGCCATAAGAGGAACAGCATCGCCGTCAACATGAACCCTGATGATCTGTGCGGAACGGCGGATGATGGCCTCCATATCCTTCTGCTCATAGAAGGAAAAACGGCAGGTTATGCCGAAACGGCTGATCAGGGGCCCGGCAACATTGCCCGCCTTGGTGGTAGCCCCAACCAGCGTAAAGGGCTTGACGGGGATACGGATCGTTCTGGCCTGGGGCCCCTGCCCTATGACCCAATCCATCTCATAGTCCTCCATGGCAATGTAGAGCATCTCTTCTATGGCGGGCTTGAGGCTGTGGATCTCGTCAATAAAAAATACCGAAGACTCAGGCAGTGTGGTCAGTATCCCTGCAAGATCTTTTGGCTTGTCCAGAGCGGTAGCAACAGTATGTTTGAAATCTCCTCCCATCTCGTTTGCCACCACCTGTGCGAGTGTGGTTTTCCCCAAGCCCGGCGGTCCGATGAGAAAGAGGTGGTCAAGAACCTCTCCCCGGCTTTTTGCGGCGGACATAAAAACGGAGAGATTATCTTTCATCTGCTCCTGGCCGAGAAACTCGCTGAGAAAGCGGGGCCGGAGCGCCGTTTCATTCTGATCCTCGGCAAGCTTCTTTTCCGGGTGCAGTAATCCTGCTGTTTCGGAATCTCCCGCACGGAGAGCCTGAATCACCGTTACCGTTCCGGCTCCTGCCGGGGATGGAGTAAAATCCCGTTTCATGTTTGATTCGGTGTTTAAGGCTGCCTTTTTCTTTCCCATTACAGTCCCTTGAGCTTGTTCCGAAACTCGCTCGTGTTTTGGAACAAGCTCACTTTAAGTCAACAATACAATCGCTTCCCTGAAGAGAAGCTTTTCCCGTTCCGCCGCCTGAACATTTTTGCCGTCAACGCTGCGGTCTGCCTTTGCAAGAGCCTCCGCGGCGGCCCGCCGATCATAACCCATGCCGACCAGGGCTTCCAGAAGCTCCGCATGAGGGGAAGAAACATCGGCCTTCGCCGCCGAACTAAACGTAAGCTTCCCCCTGAGTGCAAGGAGCATTTTTTGCGCGGTCTTTTTACCCAGTCCCGGCACTGCCTCAAGGCGGCCCAGATCTTCGTTTTCCAGGGCCTTTTCAAGCTCCTCCTGGCCGATGCCCCCGAGAATTCTTACAGCCCCCTTCGGGCCGATGCCTTCAACCTTGAGAAGCTCAAGGAAGGTAGCGCGGCGGGTTTCATCGGCAAACCCGTAGAGTTTCATCTGGTCTTCCCGGTGGTACAGCCAGGTAAAAAGCCGGGCCTCCTCACCCTCGGGAGGAAGCCGGGCAATATCTCCTGAGGGGACGCTGATCTCCCACTCCAGACCGCCGGTCTCCAGAAAGACCGTATCGGAGCCTTTGCCGCCGATTATTCCCCGGATACTGTTGAACATGATAGTCTATTGTATCAGAAAAGGAGAAAAGGTAAAATGCGGCAAAACCAGGGGCTAAAGAAAAGCATTGAATGCGCGGAAGCTGAAAACACTTCTTGACACATGGACGCTCCGTATCAATACCCCCGCCTTTATCGAAAACGATCCGGTGCGCTTTCCCCGCCGCTACCGCGGGAAAAAAGACATCGAAATTGCCGCCTTTTTAAGCGCCGCTATTGCCTGGGGCAGACGGGATCTGATACTCAGATCCGCAGAGAAGATGTTTCTCATGATGGGAAAGAGCCCTTATAGCTTTATCATGGAGGGAGCATGGAAAAGAAGCGGCGGAGAAACCGGCGGCAGAGGCAGATCCATCCACCGTACCTTTTTTGAAGACGACTTTGAGTATTACTGCCGGGGTCTCAATTTCTGTTATACACAGTACGGGGATCTGGAAAATCTCTTTGCCGAAGGGCTCGGGGGAGGCGGCATGTTTGAAAGCATCCGGCTTTTCCGGGAAACCATGGCCCTGGGAAACGGCGGCGGAGAAGGCAAGACGCTCTACAGCAAGCATGTTTCAAATCCCGGTTCCTCTTCGGCATGCAAACGCATCAACCTGGCTCTGCGCTGGCTGGTACGGAAAGACGGCATTGTTGACCCGGGAATATGGAAACGCATTTCTCCCGCATCTCTCTACATTCCCTTGGATCTCCACGTGGGCCGTACCGCCCGGCAGATTGGTCTTCTGGAACGGAAAACCAACGACCGCAGGGCGGTGGAAGAATTGACAGAAAAACTTCGGGAATTTTCACCCGAAGATCCTGTCAGATATGATTTTGCCCTGTTCGGCATCGGGATGACTCACTCCGGGGGAAGATGATTCAGGAGCCTTTCCGCATTTGCGGCGGACAGATCATAATTGTAAAAGCGCCGGTAATAGTTTTGGGTTTCGGCGGCCATATCCAAATCGTTAAACAATTGGGGATACATTTTTTGAGCCAGGTACAACATCAGCAGTACTCCTTCGCTGGAATAATCCCAATACATGACGCCGTCAGGACAAAGGTGAACTTGAGCATTTTTAAGCGCCTTAAGTTCCGACCAGGCCCGCCCTCCAAGCACCGGTTCTGCGGATTCCATGCGTCCCATAAAAATTACATCGGGATCCCAGGAAATGATCTCTTCCATGGTTACTTCGGTATCCATTTCCCTGCCGGTTTCATCGGCTATGTTTCTTCCCCCTGCCAATTCAAGCCAGAATGATACATAGGAGTATTGGGAAAAGAGGCCGAGCCCTTCCTCTCCATAGGCATAGATTGCGGTTTTACGTTCCGCCTGGGGGATAGAGGCAGTACGCGTGCGTACATAGGCAATTTTTTCATCAAAGTAGCTAAACCAGTCCCTGGCCTTGGCCTGGGCGCCGTCTCCCAAGGCGTCCGCAAAAACCTGTATCTCCTTTTTTTGGTAGGCGATAAATTCATCCGGCGTCCGGGGATTGCCGGTGGAATTCTGTACAACCACTACGGGGATACCTGCGTTTTCCAGACTTGCCAGAGGCTCGGCATAATCCCAGAAAAACACACAATCCGTACCAAGGTTTAAGAGTTCTTCCACATTCGGTTCCGCGGGGTTCCGTATTGCCTGCACCGAAGCAATCGCGGGATTCGTTGCCTGCACCCAGGGGCGGCCTGTCATATAGAAATGAGCCCCTGCAAGCCGGTTTGCCTGTCCCAGCATAAAGACCTTTTCATAGGAAGGCCCTGCCAGGGCAACTGCCCGCCGGACAGGAGAGGCAAGAGATACCGGACGGCCCGCCAGGTCGGTAATTACACTTACCGCCGCGGACTCAGGCGATCCCTGATCCTGTCTTTGACCCCGTGACCAGGCGCCTCCCAGAACCAGAGAAAACAATACGATCGCAGAAAATATGCGCATCGATCCTTTACTCATCATTTTCATTTTTCTTTATCTCCTTGTTTATCGAATATTACAGGCCACACAGGCCCTTCGTTTAATTTCGGGAATATATGCCATGTACATGCCGGTCTTGTAAATCCGGCTGAGATTTTCCTGGGTAACAATTTCTTCGGCGCTTCCGCTTGTCAGCCTGCCTTCGTTGTCCAGTATCCCCGCCCTGGCATCCAGCAGGATTGCATGGTCGGGCATGTGGGTGCTGAGTATCACGGCGATCCCCTCTTCGGCGAGACGGATGATCGTCTTCAAAACCTTAATCTGGTTTCCGTAATCAAGATGATTGGCAGGCTCATCCATCAGGATTAATTTGGGATTCTGTACCAGGACACGCGCGATCTGGGCCTGCTGCTTTTCACCTCCGGAAAGGCGCAGCATGGATTTACGGGCCAAATGCGTAATGTGCATCTGTTCCATAACATGTTCCGCCATTTCGTATTCGGCCTTCCCCGGAACCTTGAGCATTCCGATATGCGGGGCGCGGCCCAGCACAAGATAATCCGTCACCGTAAAATCAAAACGCAGACTTTCTGTTTGTGCGACGATCCCTGCTTTAAGGGCATAGTTTCCGGGACTTATGCCGCGGATATCCTGTCCGTCCAGCCTGATAGTACCGCTGCCGGGAGATAACATTCCCTGAAGGCAGGCAAGAAGAGTGGACTTCCCGGCCCCGTTGGCCCCCAGGATCGTATATATCTGTCCCGCATCCAGGGTAAAGGATACTCCCGAAAAAACAGGATTTCCCTTTTCATAAGAAAAACTGATGTTATCCGCTTCCAGAAGCGGCGCTTTTTCCGTGTTCATCACATTCACCCTATTCTCATCCGCTGACGCAGCAGGAGCCAGATAAAAAGCGGCGTACCCAAAAGCCCGGTAAGAATACTCAATGGTATTTCCGAACCGGAAATATTCCGCGCCAGCGTATCAACCATGATCATGAATACCGCGCCGAGCAGGGCCGATGCGGGGAGCATGTAGCGGTGATCCTGACCGGTCAAAAGCCGCCCCAGATGGGGTATGACAAGTCCCACCCAGCCGATGGTTCCCGACAAACATATTGCCGAAGAAGTAAGCACGGTGGAACAGAGCACCATCCATCCCCTCATGACAGATGCATTGATCCCCAGGGAGTGGGCTTCCGCATCCTCCAGGGCCAAAAGATTGATCCGCCAGCGCAGTAACAGTATCACTGCCGAGGCTGCAAAAATTACCGGGAAGGCAAGCAAGACATCCAATTGTCTGACAGAGGCAAGGCTTCCCATAGTCCAGTACACGATGGCCGCCAGTTCGTTTTCCGGATCCGCCATATACTTCATAAATCCCAAAACTGCATTCATGAACCCGGAAACCACTACCCCGGCCAAAACCAGCATGAGGGAAGATCTGTTTTTGAAGATCCGGGGAATGGAAACGGATATCAGCACCGCCGCAAGTCCCCCCGCAAGTGAGAAAACCCGTACTGTCCAGGGTTCAAGGTGAAGCAGTATCGCCCATGCGGCGCCCGCGCAGGCCCCGGAGGATACTCCCAGCAGATCCGGGGAAACCAGAGGATTCCGGAATATTCCCTGATAGACCGCGCCGGAAAGGGCCAGGGCGCATCCCGCCAGAGCCGCTGCGCATATACGGGGAAAACGTATGTTCATCACTACATTTTCCATCTGGATAGTCCAGGTTGGCTTTATGGGAAGCACCCTGGCCGCTACTATTGCCGCAACTTTTTGAAGGGGTACGGGAAATCTGCCTATACTTAGGGCGCTAAGCCAAAAAACCGGGAGGAGAATGAAGAGGACGGCGATGATCCGCTGATGCGTATGCTCCATAAATGGTATTGGCTCCGTGGTTTTCGCCATAAGTTTATCAGGGGGTAAAAAAATTTACAACGATTTTGTTTCATTTTTCTTGCGTTTTGTTATAAATTTTTAAGAATATTTGTATGGTTATGTTTTGTTCTGCGGATTCATTACTATATTGATTTTTGTGCGCCTTTGGCTGTAGATTCAGTAATAGAAAACAAGATTTGCCGGAGGAAAGCTATGAGCAGCGCTTTAAGCGGTGAAGGGATCGGCGGACAGAGTGACAGTAAAGGGCGGATGAATTTTTTTGCCGACCTGCCCTGTCCCATGAAGCAGCGTTTCCGGGACGCATACGAAGCCTTTGAAACACAGTATTTTAAGGAAACAGGACAGCGTTTCTACAGTGTTCTTCTCTCCCTCAACCCCGATCCTGAGGAGAAAACCATGACTGTACAGGATATTAAATCGGCAAAAACAATTGACGATATTCCGGACATGGTTATCTGTTATGCCCTTGATGTTTTTTCCCGGAGGGATTTTATCGAAAAATATATCAGGCCGGGCTGTTTTGAAAAGGCGCTTGATACGGAAGGACTGAACTTCATCAACCGGAATGAATTCGATGACCCCTGCAGATCTTTCAACAGCATCGGTTTCTTCCCCCAGATTGTTCTGGTTGACAAAAAACAGTTGGGGAACAGGCCTGTACCGGCCAGCCTGGAATCCCTCATGGATCCGGTCTACGAAAAAAGCATTGTCATACCTTCGCTTGAGACTGATGATATTTCCACCATGCTCCTCCATCATATTTACCAAAACTACGGAGAGGCCGGGCTGGACAAGATCGAAAAGAACATCCGGGGGAGCATGGAGAGCGCCGATGCGGTCACAATCGCCGGGCAGGGAAAAAGCGGCGCCGCCGTATATCTTGTGCCCTGGGTCTTTGCCCAGGAAGCGGCAGGGCGGGAACACACAGAAATCGTGTGGCCCTCCGAAGGAGCATTGGCAGAGCCCATGGTTCTGATGATCAAAAAAGACAGACCGAAGAAAACAGACGCCCTGCTGAACTTTCTCCTCTCGCCTGAGGTATCACAGATGTTTGCGGAGAATTTTTTTATCTCCGCCGATCCCGGAGCGGATACAAGAATCCCTGCCGGGGGCAAGATCAAATGGCTCGGCTGGAATTACATCTATAATAACGACATTACCGCAATTCAGAAAATGCTGACGGAGAGATTCAATAAATTTCTCCACATCTGCGAATAAATCAGCGCTGCTTTAATGGGGTTTCCCCCGCATGGGCCGCACAGATAGCGGCTCCCAACGCATCGGATGCGTGATCCGGCTTGGGTATCTCTTTTAGACCCAGGATGATGCGTACCATCTCCTGAACCTGCCGCTTGTCCGCCCTGCTGACTCCTACCACTCCGTTTTTTATCTGGTTGGGGGTAAACTCCCGTATCTCAAGGCCCGCGCCCGCCAGCGCGATGATGATAACCCCTCTGGCTTCGGCGACCGCCATGGCGCTGCTGACATTACGGCCAAAATAGAGGGTCTCCATGGCGGATTCCAGAGGTTTCCATTCACGTACAAGAGACTGAACAGACCGGTAAATAAAAAGAAGGCGGTCTGCCCTGGAGACATCCGCCTTTGTTTCGATACAGCCGTGGGCTACATATCGTATACGGCCGCCTGATGCATCGACAAGACCCCAGCCGGTAGAGGCCAAGCCCGGGTCAATGCCTATTATTCTAAGGGGAGAAAGGCTCCTCTGCTTTTCAGTTTCCGCCTTTGCCAGGAGACCTTTGATCTCAAACCCTCCGGATCTATTCGCTTTCAAAGCCTTCCGGAATACTGATGTTGGAATAGACGTTCTGAACGTCATCATTCTCTTCCAGCTTGTCGATAAGTCTCAGTGCCTTGGAAGTCGCATCATTTTCCAGGGAAACTTCCGTTTCCGCAACCATGCTGATCTCGGCGCTCATGGTTTCAAAATTCTTCCCGGACAGGACATTCATGACCGCCTCAAAGTCTTCCGGAGCGCTTAGCACTTCGATGATGCCGTCGGATGCGGCCACATCTTCAGCGCCCCCGTCGATAGCCGCTTCCATCACCTGATCTTCGGTATACTTTTCTCCGTCAAGGGTGATGATCCCCTGCCGTTTGAAAAGCCGGGAAACAGAACCTGCCTTGGCCAGTTCCCCGCCTCCCCTGGTAAGGATGTTGCGGACATCCGCTGCGGCCCGGTTCTTGTTATCGGTAAGTACTTCGATAAGAAGCCCTACCCCGCCGCCGAGAAAGGCTTCATAGGTCAACTCTTCGTAGTTTACCCCTTCAAGCTCTCCGGTGCCCTTCTTGATTGCCCGGTCGATATTGTCTTTGGGCATATTTGCACCGCGGGCTTTTATAATCGCCGTTCTGAGCCGGGGATTCCCCTCCGCATTCCCTCCGCCCATCCTGGCGGCAATGGAAATTTCCTTGATCAACTTGGTGAACATCTGGCCCCGCTTTGCATCAGCGGCGCCCTTTGCATGCTTAATAGTCGCCCATTTACTGTGGCCCGACATAAATTCTCCTTAAAAAATGAATAGAAATCCGGGCTTATTCCAAAAGCTGAAGTTTTGGAACAGCCTCATCTGTTACACAGAGAAATATATCAATTTTACCTATTACAGTCAAGGAGAAAAGGCTTTATATCAAAGAGAAAAAGAGGCAGGCGGCACGTTTCTACGGCAAAGCCTGCCGTCTGAATGCTAGATTTTTCCTTTCTGGATGCCTTTTTCAATGGAATCGGTAACAAGCCGGTCATACCATTCATAATTGAAGGGCTGTTTGGTTCTCACTACAGGCTTTATCTCTGCTTCCAGGGCATCGTGACAAGATTCGCAAATATCCCGGTGCGCCATATGGAAATAATTGCGGTTTGATACAGGCTGCTGTATTGCTTTTCGGCACACATCGCAGGTAAGGGTCTTCATGGTAAACTCCTCATATTATAATATAAAAGATATATCCCCTTATCTTCGATAATGTCGAAATCTTCTAGGGATATATATATTATATCATCTGAAAGAAGGAAACTCAATATGCAAAGTGAAAAAAAAATAGGAATTGCACATAAGGGCTTTCGTGTAAAAGATCGTCTTTATAGTCCGTCCGATCCGCTGATCATCGCGGAGTTGGGGACTTCCCACGGGGGAGATCCGGAAAAAGCCAGAGCCCTTGCCGATGCGGCCGCGGAAGCAGGAACAAACTGCATCAAATTCCAGATAGTGTATGCGGAGGAGATTCTGCACCCGCATACCGGAGAAGTGGCCCTGCCCGGAGGCAGAATACGGCTCTACGATCGTTTCAAAGAACTGGAAACAGGGCCGGAATTCTATGCCGAAATGAAAAACTATGTGGAAAAGCTGGGGCTTCTCTTCCTCTGTACCCCATTTGGCCCCAAGAGCGCCGCGGAACTGCATACACTACAGCCGCTTTTCGTTAAAATCGCCTCTCCGGAACTCAATTACAGCGAACTTTTGCAGGAAATTTCCCGCTGGGGGCTGCCGGCTCTGCTTTCAAGCGGAGTTTCAAAACTTGGGGACATTGAAGCCGCACTGGAAGAGCTGGCCTCCATCCCTGTATGCCTGCTCCACTGCGTTACAGCCTATCCCGCCCCGGAAAGGGATTATAACCTGAGACTGCTAACTACGCTCTCTTCAATATTTGGAACGCCGGTAGGCATATCCGACCATAGTTTAGATCCGGAACTGGTTCCTGTCCTGGCATTGAGCCAGGGAGCCGCCGCAATAGAGAAACATTTCTGCCTTTCACGGGAAGATCCTGGTCTGGATGACCCCATTGCCTTGCCGCCCGGAGACTTCAGTCTCATGGTAAAGGCTCTTCAGAGGGCTGCGCACGAGGGTACAGAGGAAACAATAGCCCGTTACAGCCGGGAAAGGGGGGAAGATACGATAGAAGCGGTTCTGGGAGACGGGATAAAACGGCTTGCCCCTTCGGAAAAGGCCAACTATGAGCGGACAAACCGCTCCATACATGCGCTAAGGGACATAGCTCCCGGAGAAATACTCGGCGAAACAGGAATTGCCGTTCTGAGAACCGAAAAAATCCTCAGACCGGGGCTTCCGCCCTCCTGGAAACAGCGGATTCTGGGGGCAAAGGCAGCCGCCTTTATTCCTGCCGGAGAAGGCATACGGCTTGAAGATCTCCTCTTCCAAAAAAAATAGGCGGAAATGAAGGGGTTTATTCTTTGAAGGCATTGCAAATTATACTATAATTGGTCTATTATTAAAAATATATTGATAAAAGTACCTTTTGGGAAATTGGGGATTAACACAGAATGGCAAGTATACCCACAGGGGCCGCTCAATATCTGGCCCGTTTTAGTGAACAAAGTATAGCCTGCAGCCCCTATGCATTGACCAAATTGGGGGTTGACCGGAGTCATTGTTTTCTCAAGATCGATGAATACATGATCCTCTGTGTGCCCTTCCAGTTCGGTTTCAAACGCTCCATCTTTCTGGCCTCCCTCTCCAGACAGGAGATGGCCTTTTTCCAGAAGTATGTAAACGGCATCGCGGGACTTTCCATCGGCTTTATCATCGATCCCAAGAAGGAACCGATCAAGTTTTTTATCCGCTGCAATCTGGTTACCATCGGAGCGATGAAAGGCCGGGATAATGTCGGCCTTTTCGTTGTGGATTACAAAACCACCCCGGATGAACTGGTGAACATGCTCGGCCGTTTTCTGGAAACCCAGGACAGAATCAAGATGCAGTATGAAGATTACGGCAAAGCGCCCATCAAAATAACCGGAGAAGTGGCAAAGATCATGGGCTATAACATGTACGCCACTATCTCCGAGCCCAATATACAGGAGCGGAAGATCCAGGTTTTTTCCCTGAGTACCAAAGCCATTGAACACCTTGAGGCCGTGGGAGCGCCTCTGCGGGCTCCGGGCGCCTCGGTGGCATATCAAATCTACTTCCGCAAGTACCGGATCTCCATTGCCGGAACCATTACCGGTTCCCAAACCCTGCCGCAGGGCCTGGTACGAACTACAGCCATGATCGGCTACAGCCCTGAACTGGTAGAAGTGATCGATGATTACTGGTATAATTGCCGGACAAATTCAAATCCAAAATAGGTGCATATAATGCCGATTATTGAACCCAGGATACTCAAAGGCTTCCGGGATTTTCTGCCTTCGCAGGAAATTGCCCGGCGGAGCCTTATGGAGACTGTTGAAGGCGTGTTCCGCTCCTTCGGCTTTGTTCCCATCGATACCCCCGCTCTGGAATATGCGGAGATCCTTCTGGGCAAGGGCGGCGGAGAGACTGAAAAACAAATCTACCGTTTCAAGGATAACGGAGAGCGGGATGTGGCCCTCCGTTTCGATCTTACCGTTCCGTTTGCCCGCTTTGTGGCCCTTCATCAGGCTGAAATAACCCTGCCCTTCAAACGTTACCACATGGCAAAAGTCTGGCGGGGAGAAAATACCCAGCGGGGCCGTTACCGGGAATTCACCCAGTGCGACTTTGATATTGTCGGAAGCGACAGCCCCGGCGCCGATTTTGAGATCCTCCTCATGATGAGGGAGGCAATGAAGGCATTGGGCGTTGAGGCCCTCGTTCATCTGAATCACCGGGGACTTTTCAATCGTTTCCTTGAGTATAGGGGGATCAGGGATAAATCCGCAGAGATCCTCCGCAGCGTGGACAAGCTTTCCAAGATCGGAGAGGAAGAAACGGGGAAGCAGTTGGAAGAGATAGCCGGAAAGGAACAGGCCGCCTCTGTTCTGGAATACATAAACGCGGCAGGGACTTTTGAAGAGACACTCGATACCCTCAGCGGTCTTGCGGGGGGGCCCTGCCCCGAATCGGAGAGGCTTTCCGCTTTACGCCGCTTCATGATCGATACAGGCGCGGAAGCTTCCTTTGAGCTTGATCCTTCAATTACCCGCGGGCTGGATTACTATACGGGCATCGTGTATGAGACCTTCCTCAAAGACGATCCTGCCATCGGATCTGTGTGTTCCGGAGGCCGCTACGATAATTTGGCTGGGCTCTACATGAAAGACCGGATCAGCGGTGTGGGTTCTTCCATCGGCCTTGACCGGCTCATAGCCGCCCTGGAAAACCTGGGGAAACTTGAAAGACTCAGTTCTTATGCGAAGCTTGCCGTGGCCGGGAGCCGGGAGGAAGACGGAGGCCGCTGTCAGGCCCTGGCAGGGCGTTTCCGCGCCAGGGGGATAGCCTGTGAGGTTCTCCTTGAGCCCTCCGGTTC